>RXIJ01000018.1 GCA_004212095.1 Methanosarcinales archaeon
TGAAAAAGGGAAAAAACATGTTCTGCTTGATTGGATGTTTTTGGAATGTCGTAATCAAGGTACCGGAACAAACATTCAATCTTACTAACTAACCTAGGTTCACAACATCTTGAGCCATCGGAGGCAACGTGTGTCTTTTTTCAACTCTACAAGAATTATTCTTCCGGTTACTCCATCCGGTTCAATACATCCGAAATGAAAGATTCCATTACCTACGGAAATTAATCTCTCATAAATGATATTATGCCTAAAAATGGTGAATCTCCAAAATCAAAAAAGGTATTGAGAGTTTGTTGTCCTGTTTTTTGCATTTGTCTCCACGTTGTAACATGGCTACAGTATTTGATTTTGCCTCTTCTCGATAGTCTTCTATAACCTGGGCGACTGTATCTCTGTTCCACCATTTCCTGATAATCTTTATCTCCAAATCGTTTATAGAAAGTAACACCAATGGGTAATACTGTGAATGTTTTTCCACGTGTCTTACACCTAAATTTAATCACTCGAACACGTTCATCCTTAACACACATGTGCCGGATGTTCCCTCTATAACCACCCTAACCTATCAATTTGTAGCTCCCACATCGTTTACAAAATCCACTTTTTGAGGACTTGTTTTTGTATTTAAAATTTCTTATCGTTGTTTCTAAATTGCGAAGCAATCGAGTGCTAAGCAGAATAGACCCGATAAAATTAAACCCAATAACTGCTATGGATATTGGTGAATGACACTTAATTCTCCCTACGCTGTAACATACAAAGGCATCTATGCCATAGCTAACGAACAAAACACACTTGTGGAATTAATCGAAGAATCGCAATGTTATGGAGCTTCCGCATGGGCACGTTATCACATATCAAAGGGACCACTGGTTGTCTCAAGCTGCAGCATTGGAAGTACGATGCGTTATCTTCTTAACGTTGAAGAAACAGACTTTAAGCTCGTGGGTTCCAGACAAGCTGCCGGAATTAAAAAAGTTGTCATAAACAACAACGAAATTGAAATCACATTCAGTGGACTTGGTGGAGGTGGTGTTGGTGCAACAGTAACACGAGCCCATTCACCTGGCGTACTCAGCTACGACATAACAGAATCGGGCGGAGGAAAAGAAGCGCACGGCACAATTATACTTCCGCGAAGAGAACGAATACTTATAGGAATCGATGACACAGACTCAAAAGATGTTGGTGCAACGTGGGCACTTGCCAACAACATCGCAGCAGAACTTAACAGCATGGATGCGGCATACATATCTCACACACTCGTACAACTTTATCCTGTTGAAGAGCGCACTCAAAACTGTGTATCAACGGTAATAGAATTCGCCTGCACAACCAACCAAGTAGCAGACAGCCTGTTGAAGCAATTCAAACAACTCCTGCAAAAATACAGCGTATCTTCCCAGACAGGAATGGCAGTCTATACGGGCTTTGACCCGGACGCTCTTACAACCTACAGCAAGAAAGTGCGAAGAGAGAAGGTCATAAAACAGGATGCATTCGAGACTGCAAAAAAAACAAACACGCAAGTATACCTTGATGGAACCGGCATCATCGGCGCAATTGCAGCCATACCATGGTACCGACAGCCGGATGAGTCAATAAAATCACCCCATCTCTGAAGATGTGCCAGCCTTTCTCAAGTCCCCAAGCAAATAGTTTATTCCAATTTCACACTCTGAAGCTCCAGTTGTGTCACTTTGGATTCAATTATCACATACAATCTAAACAGCTCATTGACAAACTTATACTCTCCCTGAACTTCCCCTTTTACCAGAACTCCAAGCTCTTCCATTCTTCGACGAAAATTATCAAAATTCCTGCACTCTGAGTCATTCATTTCTTTTACAAGTTCTTTTCTCTTGAATTCTGCTTCTAAAGGTATTTTGCCCATTCTTCGCAGAATAGAACGATAAGTTTCACTGCGAAGTGTTTGGTATACTTGATGGTCAAGGTACTTTCGCCCCACATTCTCTGCAGCACGAAGAATGCCTTTAATAGCGTCGTCTTTATCGATGCTATTATCAGAATTTTCCCAGTAAACCGCATCTCCAACTTCGTGAAGAAGTACTGGCAGACCGCCAGAGTAATGAGTTAAATCAGGTAAGACGTCTGGTTTTGTAGTTATGGCAACGCTTCCAAAGGCTTTTTGAAAGAATTCTTTTGATTCATTGTTATTCATCGAACTGGGTTCTATGACATTGAAAATCCTGCTTACTGATGGCTGATTCTTTGTAAGATCGATTATTCTATCTGGAATCCCCACGAGTATTAGCAGAATCGGCAAAGGCTTCTGAGAGGATGCTATTTCATCCACAAAACTTTTAAGAAAATATGAGAACTCTGGAACATTTGACATCTCATTAAGATCGTCTAATATCAAGAGTAACCCTCTTTTATCTTCTTTAATTGCTTCAAAAATACCTCTTATGATCTATAAAAATTCAAAGGCAAATCTTCGAGTAGTTTTTGATCGTCGGTAAACTCAATGTTCATACCTACACCAAAAACTCCAAGCTGAATTCCTTTTATATACTTTCCAACTATAACCCTTGCCCTTTCAAAAAGGTTTTTGTCTGGCATCGCTTGAAGCATCTTCGTAAGTACAATCCGACAAACATCACTGACGTTTCTTGCTGCCCCCAGAAAGCAGTTAGCTCCAACAAATTGATATTTTTCTTCTGCAATGTAACGTGTGACGGCCGCCAATGAGCTTTTTCCAATCCCTCGCTCACCTGTTAAGAAAAGATTTTCATTTCTACGAGGATGTCTGTACAATAGCTCGATCGATCCGTTCAATCTCGCGTGCACGACCAATGAAATAATCTATTGGTACTGGTATCCCTGGTGTAAAAGGACTGTTTTCTTTCGCCGTTTTATCTTATTGTACACAGTATCACTAATACTTAAATTTAAGGGAATTGCCAGAGAGCCAAAATTCTTATCCTATGTATCGCAGGTCATCATCTGGTGTGGCTGGTGCTACTCCCTGTTCCATCTCTTGAAGTTTTGCTACTATTTTCTCTACTTCCTTGGCACGTTCTTCAAGTGCAGCCATGTCTACATCAAGTTCGAGTGCTTTGCATAGTATTCTAAGCACTGCCTGTGCACTTTTTGGGTCTACCATGTAACCGGATGTTAGCCCCATGAGGCATATAGCATCGATGTTTCTGGATTCTGCAAGCCCTAAAAGCAATCCAGACGTTCCAACTATTCCACCAGCTGGCTCCCCGTCCTTAAATTCCACACCAAAACCGGCGTGTTCATCTATCAGCTCGGTGTTGTTTACCGCACCAAGAACGGTTTTTGTTTCTACAAGTTTTCCTATTCCATATCCTCCAAGCGTATAGATGCGCTTGACGTTGTATTTTTCTGCCACGTCAAGGAAGATATTACATATTTCATAGTGTCCTTCGTTTGTTGTGCTCTGGTGGTCTCCAGCTATTATAATCAGATCAACATTTTTTGATTTATAAGCGTATATTTCATTTCGCACAAGTCTGACAACGCTGTCTTTTTCAACTAATACCTGTGGTGGGAAATATGGGGAGTATATTTCCATTATTTTTTCAGCTTTCAATTCTTCAATCAGGTGATCTGCGACAAGTTTCCCAACATGTCCTACACCAGGCAGTCCTTCTATGATGATTGGATCGGTCAGTTCAATTTCTTTTAGAGTTACGATGGTGGTTTTATTCATTTATTATATACTCCTCTTTTCTGGTTTGTTTTTTTATTAATCTGCGGTATTTGCCATAAGGGTCACCTGGAGAGAATCTTGCGGGCTGTGGATTTTTTGTAGGATTTCCACAAACAGGACATGTGTCTTTCAGAGTATAACGCTTACAGTTCACACATTTACGTATTTTGAATTTCATAGCTATCCTATTACTTATTTCTATGAAATTTCGCTGTGCCACCAGCTTCTTGCACTGATTTCAAGATGTGTTCTGATGATTTTTTTAGTATACTTTCTGCAGTCTTATAGTCAGGTGCAATTATACGAATACGGTATCTTGGAGCGCCAACATAGCTTATGTCAATTGTTGCATTTTCTGTTTTTACTTTTTTGCCTGCGAGTAGTGATTTTTTAATAACTTCTACACCATCAAGAGCGGAACAAGTAATATCCACAAAGCCCGATATATCTACCGAGGGGATTTTTAAGTTCTCATTGGCAAGTTTTGCCATGAAGTTTGCAACTGTTTCATCAATTCCCTCAGCGATCAGAGTACTGGTCCCGTTAGCTCGCACATCTTCAAAAGAGGCATAAACCGTACCAAAAGCGTCATAGAGTGTTTTTACCAAAATATCGTGTTGTTCTGGTGTAAGTTTTGATAGTTCTGCAACGTAGTCTATCCATTTTTCAGCTTTTTGCTCGTTTTTCCATTCCTGTATCTTTTCTCGTCGCTGGTGTTCGTTCACGTCTTTAAGTGAGAGGTCAATATGGAGTTTTTCCGGAACCACATTAAGCACTTTACAGACGATCTTTTGTCCCTCGCGCACATGATCTCTGATGTATTTTACCCACCCGGAAGCAACCTCTGAAATATGAATAAGTCCCTCTTTTTTACCATATTCGTCAAGCTCAACAAAAACGCCAAAATCCATTACTTTCTTGACCGTGCACACGACGAATTCGTCTAATTCAGGCCAACCTTCTCTTTCCATTATGTAACAAACCCCAAAAACTCGACTTAAGATGTGTGCTATTCCAGCACTTCAATGATCTCTGCTTTTATATTTGCTTTTCCGCTGGTTGGTTCTGCAACCGTTTGTCCACAGATCAAGCAGTTGACGTGTGTACTGGCACTGCCGAAAATTATCTGTTCATTTTCGCAAGCAGTGCATTTTACCTTAATGAATTTGCTTTTTGGCTCTTTTATTATTTGTTTCATCGTATCATTCCTTTAGTTCGAATTTCCCAGCTCTGAAACACGGGCGAACGTGCGCTTTTTTACATATATCACAGCGGTATCGAAGGTTTACTTTTTTAGTTGGTTTATCGCCACCTGGAACCTTTGAGAATTTACCACTGTTGCCGATGCCAGTCCGCCTTTTTTTCTGTCGCGTGATGTGTGTCAAGGATGAAGCTTTTGCTTTCTTCACCCGTTCTACCGTATGTACTGTATGTTTTTTGCAGGAAGGACAATAGGTCCTGAAATTTTTTGGTATTTTCATTCTTGAGCACCTTGTTAAATAATTATATTGCTTTAAGCGCATTTAATTTTAATATTTTCTCAACCCTTTTATGGTATTCTCAGTTATATTCTTTGCTATGACATGAGGCTATCACATATATTTTAGCATAGCAAAGTTTATACTTTACTGTACTGTACACAAAGAAATAGCTAATTATACTTAAACTGTTTTAACTTATTTGGTAGGGGCAGAAAATGATTAAAAAGAATAATAATCGTGAATTCACAAACAGCAAAAATTCGATAGAAGATAAACAAGAGTCTTTTTTTGAATTGCTAAATGACATGGTTGGTTTTGTTAGCGTTCTTGATCCAGACGGTAATATAACCTTTGTAAATAATACACTTCTTGAGGCTGTCGGTGCAAAGCTTGAAGATGTGAAAGGAAAGAAGTGCTATGATGCGTACTGGTGGGCATATTCTGGTGAGGTAAGAGAAAAGATCAAAGCAGATATTTCAAAATGTGCTAAAGGAGAGAAGATTATACGTGAGATTCAAGCCAAAGTAGCTGATGGTTCGCTGATATGGATAGAATCCAACATGCATCCGATGTATGATGATGCAGGGAATATCAGGTATCTTGTGTCAGAAGGATATGACATTACCGAGAGAAAGCAGGCACTGGAAGATACCAAACAGAAGGTTGCATACCTGGATAATATGCCCACTTATATGGCTGTTACGGATGTTGCAGGAAGTCTCCAGTTCACAAGTGCAGTTACGATTAAGAAGCTTGGGCTTACGCTTGATGGGCTTATTGGAACAAAGTTTGACCAGATGGTGTGGTGGGAATATTCTAAGAATGTCCAGAAGCGTATGAGAAGTGTTGTGTCCGATGCCTCGGAAGGGAAGAGTTCCGTATTCGAAGTAGACATCAAACAGGGGGAAAACATTGTTCCAATCAAGTACACATGCGATCCACTGCGAGATGAAAACGGAGAGATCTACGCACTTCTTCACACAGGGACCAGAATCGACGAGCTGAGGGCTGCTCTGGATGACGCCGGGCGGAAGGTTGCATACGTGAATAATGCGCCGATTCCAATAGCGGCTGTGGATAAGGATATTAATATTCTATTTATAAATAAAATTGGAGCAAGTGTCGCCGGAACAACACCTGAAGAAGCAATCGGTAAGAAATGTTATGATGTGTTTGATACGCCAGAATGTGGAACAGAAAAGTGTTGTATCGAACAGGTGGTTAAAAATGGACAGGTTGTTACAGGAGAGACGCGCCTTCGTGGTGCAAAGGAGATGGATGTACAGATAACATGTGCACCGTTTAAGGATTCTGAGGGAAACATCGCCGGAGGTGTAAAATATATCACTGATATCACTGATCTGAAACGGCTGATGGAAGAGGAAAAGAAACTTAGCGATGCTATTATGAAATTGTCCACACCCATTATACAGATATGGGATGATGTACTTATGATACCTTTAATCGGGACGATCGATGCAATAAGAGCTGAGCAGATCCTTGAAAACTTGCTTGAAGCAATAGCGTCGACCGATGCAGAGGTGGTCATTATAGATCTTAGCGGGATTCCGACCGTGGATACCGAAGCCACCCACCAGCTAATTAAGGCAGCAAGTGCAGCCATGATGCTTGGCAGTAAAGTAATCTTTACCGGGATTAGTCCTGATATGGCACAGACCATGACCAGGCTTGGTATAGATTTATCAACTCTCAAAACACGCCAGACACTGTCTGTAGGACTGCAGGAAGCAATTAACATAATAAAAAAATAAGATGTGTAGTGTTGAGGTTCTGTTTTGTTTGACCCAATTAGAGCTATTGATATTGTTGAAGAGATGAGTGTTGCCGATCTTGTCAGTGGTTTTTCAGGTTGTGCTTTTGGTGCCGGTCGTATAGCTACTGCCTGTGAAATCTATCGTGAAATGCTGGAAGATTCCGATTGTCTGGTGTTTTTTGGTCTTGCAGGTGCAATGGTTCCTGCTGGCATGAGGAAAGTTGTAAGCAGCGAGATTAAGGCTGGTAATATTGATGTGTTGGTTACAACCGGTGCAAATATCGTGCATGATGTGATTGAAGCGATTGGGCTGCCACATCTCAAAGGAACTGAGGTGGTTGATGATGTGAAGCTTTACAAGAGCAAGATCAATCGAATCTATGATGTGTTTTTACCAGAGAGTTATTTCTCAAATCTTGAAGAATGGCTGCAAGGGGAAGTATTCCCAAACCTTCCGCAGGCGGTATCTATTCGCGAGCTGTGCTCTGCCATCGGTGAACGACTTGAAGACCCTCATTCGATTTTAAAATGTGCCTTTGATGCTGAAGTACCTGTATTCTGCCCTGCTGTGCAGGATTCTATCATAGGGCTCCAGGCATGGCTATACAAACAGAGCAATTCTTTTACGATTGATGCACTTGCTGATATGCAGGAGTTAATTGATCTGTGTTACGAAGCAAAGCGTGCTGGTGCTTTCTTTGTGGGCGGGGGAGTTCCAAAAAATTTCATACTCCAATCGATGCTTTTAACACCAAAGGATTTTGATTACGCAATCCAACTGACAATGGACAGGCCTGAAACTGGCGGCTTAAGCGGTGCAACGCTTGATGAAGCACGCTCATGGGGGAAAATCGGGGAGAACGCAAAGTCTGTAACAGTCTACTCGGATGCTACGATTACTCTTCCTTTAATTGTAGCAGCAGCAAAAGATGGGGGCAAACGTGTCCCAACAAGTTAGTCATGTACTTGCTGGAATTAAATTGTGGTCGTTTTTGTGCAAAATCATGAGATAGTTTTTCTAACTGCAGAGAAGTGCAGAGCTTCGCGGTATAATAATTAAATCCTCAAAAGAAACAGATACTATTTAGTAATTATTCTTCTCAACTCTTCAAGATCGAAGAAGTGATTGGATGGATCGATAACTTGTGGTATTGTGTAAACGTGTTTTATTGTTGTCATCTGCTTTATTACTCTTGGGTTGTCAATTTCTGCTTCATCCCCTTTGGATCCATTAAGCACTATAGCAATCACTTTAATATTTTTACGCTGCAGATGTTCTACGGTTAAGACTGTGTGATTGATTGTTCCAAGCCCGGCACGTCCAACCACGATAGATGGTATGTGCAGCATTGCTATAAGGTCTGAAATTAACAGCTCTTGAGTTATCGGAACTGCAACGCCCCCGGCACCCTCGACCACAACAACCTCGTGGCAGGATGAGAGCCGATTGTAACAGTCTATTATCCTTGGAATGCTTAAGGTGGTATTTTCCAGCTCTGCTGCAATCATCGGTGCAAGAGCACGTTTTAGCCGATATGGGCACACCAGATCAATGGAATCTGTCGAGGATGCGGCGTGTTGAAGCTTCTGTGCATCATCTCCTCCCCCGGTTTCAACAGGCTTCATCACTCCAACATCTATCCCTTCTGCCACCAACGATTTTACAATAGCAGTAGCTACGATTGTTTTCCCAACATCGGTACCAGTGCCTGTAATGAACACCCCTGTCATAATAATCCATACTCCCCAAGTGTTTCAAGTATTATATCTGCCGCCGTATGTACATCCTGTCTGCTGTGGGTGGACATAAGAGTTGTTCGAATGCGTTCCTTCCCTTTTGGTACAGACGGCGGACGAATAGCAGTTACATACAAGCCACGTTCAAATAACCTTTCCGCAACAGCACAAGTTACATCTTCATTTCTAATCAATGCACCCGCCTTTTTTCCGTATGTGGAGCATACAGTTTCTCCAATCAATATTGGAATTATTTGAGAATTGGTTGCAAGACTTAAACCACCATTGTTTAGAGAAGTCGTGTATTCCCTGACGTTTTTCCATAGCTTTTTTGCAGGATCTTCCTGCTGTACAACATTAATTGCCGCGATTGCCGCACCCACTGCTGCTGGTGGCAATGCTGTTGTGAAAATAAAGGAACGTGCAATGTTTATCAGATATTCGATTAGCTCCTCTCTACCAGCAACGTATCCCCCCATACTGCCAAGTGCTTTGCTTAATGTTCCCATTTGAATATCAATTTTATCATGCATTCCGAAGTATTCTACTGTGCCGCTTCGCTTTTTTCCAAAGACACCTGTAGCATGAGCGTCATCCACCATCACAAGAGCGTCAAAATCCTCTGCCAATTCCACAATCTCAGGAAGTGGTGCAAGGTCACCATCCATGCTGAACAATCCATCAGTTACAATCAAACGGTGCCGGTACTGGGTAGACTCTTTGAGAAGACATCGCAGATGCTCCATATTTCTGTGTGCATACACCTTCACATCAGCATCAGAAAGCCTGCACCCATCAATAATACTTGCGTGATTAAGAGAATCACTGAGTATTACATCACCTTTTTTCATAAGACTCGTGAGACATGCGATATTTGCTAAATAGCCAGCACTGAACACCAAACATCTTTCAACACCCTTGAAATCTGCAAGAGTTTTCTCAAGTGAAATGTATAAATCGTTTGTACCAGTAACAAGCCTCGAGCCACCGCTTCCAGTACCATATTTTTTAACAGCATCAACTGTCGCCATTTTTACAAGAGGATGCTCAGTTAAGCCGAGATAATTATTTGAAGACAACATCAGCAGCTGTCGACCACCAACACGCACCCGCGAAACCTGTCCGGTCTCTAAAATACGTAATTTTCGATAAAGATGCTCACGTTTTATTCTCTTAAGTTCATCAATCAACCATTTCATCTAACACATTCTGTTATATCATACATTATATAACTCACGCTCTCAGATACGTTAAGTTCATTACATTAAGGATAAATCTCAGTTCATTGATGTGGTGTTTTGGAGTTTTGGTAATTCATTGCTCCCTCATGCACATCAAACATATCTATAAATGATTTAAAGAATAATTTAATGTTATGAGTTTAACATCATTTTTAAAAGACAAAGAAGTAAAAGCATTGTTTTCTGATTCGTTTAAGAAACCAAAAGGTAAGATTGTAGGTGAAATTAAGACCCCTGTTCTTACTAAAAAATATGCTTTGGTTGGTACTGCATTTGATTATTTAATGAGATTTCATTTAAAATATCATAATCCAAATGCGTCAGTTAAACATTGGGTCGCAGAAGGGGCATGCATATTAATGAAAAATCACGAACCAGATGATGTTTGGATAAATGCAGTAAGAGAATTACAATTTTCTAAAGACTCATATCTAAAGTTCCTGAATGATGGAGTACTTACAGATGATATTTTGAAGAGTTCAATGCTATTAGCCCATCTTGATGTGTATTTTAGAGCTGGAAGGGATGCGTATAATATTATAATGGAAATAAATGATAACGATATCCAAGACTTAAAAAATTTAATTAATCTTGTTGATTTTGATAAATTTGAAGCAGAATCGCATTGTTTATTGAACCCAACATTCAATGAGGCATCACGACTTATACATGGTGCTGATGCCGATATTGTTATTGATAATAAACTCATTGATATAAAAACTACTAAAAATTTAGCAGTAACCAGAGACATATTCAATCAAATTATAGGGTATTACATACTTGGAAAAATTGGTGGAATCGGAGAACAAAGATTAGATGGCTCTGCTATAGAAAAAATCGGTTTTTACTTCTCAAGATATGAAATTTTGCATCTATATAATGTTGAGGATATTATTGATTTCGAGAAGCTACCCGATATAACGAATAAGTTTGAAACTATGGCAAAGGAGATGTTCACAGATAAAGAAACCGAAAGCAGGATGAATGAAAAATATGGACAAATAATAATTTGAGGAAGAATATCCTCATTTTGCTGTAAATTCACCTCATTTTAAAGTTTTAGTAATTCATCACTCTTTGGTGCACAATCATAGGTAGAATTCAACCATAAGAATTTTGCCAGATACATAACCCACGTTCTATGATTTACCATGATTCATCTCCTGACCGAACACTGGCGAACATCATGCGGAGAAAGGGATTTGAACCCTTGAACTCCTGTGAGAAAGGCTCTTGAGGCCTTCGCCGTTGACCGCTTGGCTATCTCCGCAATCGGATGGTTAGAGCATCTCTTTGTATAAATCTATTACCATTTTCTAAGACTGTTATACCGTCCACTGTTGCAGACGATATGCACTTTCAAATCTCGTGGTTCTTTTTACACTGAACCATATCTATCTATGAAAGATAATTTTACCATGGTCAAAAAGATCATACGCAGCACGCTTCACATAATCGTTTACAATGAACCATACCAGTGCATAGACCCAAACAAACAGTGCTAACCTCCAGCCGATCGGCGGTAGAAGGATTCCATAAACAACAATTAATGTGGCAATTATCTGGGTTGAAATAATAGCTAATAAAAGAATCCTGGATGGTTTGATGGACCAAAAGGGTCCTCTTGTTCGTGCTACAAACAGGGTTAGGTGTCCCGCAACAGAGAACTTCAGGTAAATGAACGACTGAATGCTCTCACGAGTCAGATGTAAAACCTCCTCTCCTATGTATAAGATTCCAAACGAAGATATGACACCAGCAATACCCAGAACGGTTGCTATTCCAAGCACCACCCGCATATCCCACTTCTCTGGCTTATCCGAATATTTAACATTGTCGTATGCAATGCTCATAATTGGCAGGTCGTTCAGTAGTGCCAGAAGGACGATCATCAGTGCTGTTATGGGGTAAAAATTGAATATTAGAATAGCGAGTGTCATGAAGAGTAATACCCGAATCGTTTCAGCAATGCGATAGATGGCATAGCTATTCATTCGCTGGAATATTTTACGACTTTCTTTGATGGCATCAATAATAACAGACAATCCTGGCAGTGTCAAAACAATATCTGCTGCTGAACGTGCGGCATCGGTTGCGTTTTCCACTGCAATTCCTACATCTGCCTTTTTTAATGCTGGTGCATCGTTCACCCCGTCCCCTGTCATCCCAACAATGTGCCCTGTTGCCTGGAGAGCTTCTACAATACTGTATTTATGCTCCGGATAAACCTCGGCAAAACCATCTGCTTTTTCAACAAGCCTCTGCAATTCCGAATCTTTTTTATCTACAACACTTGAAGATAACAGGATATTCGTATCGAGATTAATCAGTCTGGCAGTTTCTCTAGCAATTGCAATATGGTCTCCTGTGACCATTTTCGCCTGAACGCCCATATCTTTCACAGTCCTGAGCATCTCTGCAGAATCCTCGCGGGGTGGATCGTACAGGGGAATTACTCCTGCAAACTCCCACACTCCAGCTTTATTTGTTCGTGCCACACCGAGTGCTCGGTAGCCCTTCTCTGCAAGCTCTGTGACTTTTTGATTGACTACATCCTCAATTTTATGTGCATTTTCTACAAGCGATAGAATGACCTGTGGAGCCCCTTTCGAGACTTTAAAGGTATTTCCCCTGTCATCGTGAATGCTTGCTTCTGTGCGTTTGTGCACTGGATCAAAAGGCACAAACGATGTTACACTGTACGTATCGGTTTTAATCAATAGGTCTTTTGCCCTGTTAATAATTGTAATATCAATTGGGTCACTATCTTCCTTGCTGGATGCGAGTGCACCAAGGAGAATTACTTCTTCTTCCTTGTATCCGGGTAAGATAACAGGCTTAAAAAGCGTCAACTTGTTCTGTGTCAGTGTCCCTGTTTTATCAGAACATAGAACATCCATCCCTGCCATTTCTTCAATAGCAGCCAGTTTACTGACGATTACCTTTTTCTTTGCAAGTGCAGCAGCACCAACTGCCATTGTAACTGAGAGTACCGCAGGTAGTGCGACAGGAATGGCCGCAACTGTTAAAATTAATGCGAACTGTAGTGTTTCAATCAGACTCTCATGCCTGAACATTGCGACCATGAAGATAAGCCCAACAAGAAGTATAGCCAGGACGATAAGGTAATCCCCAATTTTTACTACTGCCTTCTGGAAATGGCTCTCTGTTTTCGCTACCTCTACCAATTTTGCGGTTTTGCCAAAGTACGTGTTCATCCCAGTATCGTACACGACAGCGGTCGCCTCACCCAGTTTGATGATCGAACCCGAATAAGCCACATCTGCAGCATGTTTTTCCACAGGCAATGACTCGCCGGTAAGTGCAGACTCGTCCACCTGCACATAATCCCCACTCACAAGTTTTATGTCGGCAGGCACAATATCTCCAAGACGCACTCTAACGATGTCGCCAGGGACAAGCTCACGCGAAGGAATGACCTGCCACTCACTATCTCGAAGTACTTTAGCATTCAATGATAATTTTTTCTTGAGAAGTTCAATCGCATTCTCTGCTTTATACTCATGCCAGAAACCAACAGCAGCATTCACTAGCAGAAGAATCAGGATAATCCAGAAATCCGCCCAATGATGAATTGCGAGAGAGAGGACAGCAGCAATTTCGATCATCCATGGGATGGGGCCCCAGAAATAGCCAAAGAATTTTACAAGAGGGTTTACCCTCTTTTCGATGATTTCGTTGTATCCGTATTCTTCAAGCCTTTTTTTTGCTTCTTCCTGTGTCAGACCATCAGCACCCGCCCCCAATTTTTTTAAGGTATCTGGCACAGAAAGCTGTTTTACTTCGTTGGCAATCATCTCTTTTCTAAAGATACTTTATTTCTCTTATTACTTTCTTTTAGTACCCACTTCTCCTTCGCGGCACAACCGGGATATACCTAAACACACTGGCGTTTTTTTATCTGGTACTTCTACAGGAAAGTTTTGAGTAAATTTATATTTCTTAGGGGCACACTGGATTGATGGCATAAGCCGTACATATCAGCATATTAACCGTTATAGTGAAAAAAACCATCTCACGATTCTGCACAAAAAAACCATAACTTGCCCGAGCGTATTCATCAATTATGAGCCTTGAAGAATATCGTAAAAAACGAGATTTTAGTAAAACATCAGAGCCATGTGGCTATGAAGCACTCGTGCATCCAGCGCCAATATTTGTTGTGCAGGAACATCATGCTTCACATTTGCATTATGATCTTCGTCTGGAAATCGATGGTGTGTTAAAGAGTTTTGCCATTCCAAAAACACCGCCAATAGAACGTGGTATCAAACGGCTTGCTATCCAAACAGAAGACCATCCACTCTCCTATGCGGACTTTGAAGGAGAAATTCCAGAAGGACACTATGGTGCAGGTACCGTGAAACAATGGGATAGATGTTGTTTGAACTGTCAGGCAGCAAACTCACAGGCAGGTATGCGTTAATTAAGACTAAATATGGCGGGAAAAGGAATAACTGGCTCTTTTTTAAAAGAAAATAATGCGTAAAAACCAGTGGATATGCACTCGACTATTTCGTAGTCGAGAACTATTTTCTGCACTCGATTGCTAGCGCAATCGAGAATTAAAGGTTATCGACATTTTTGCATCATCTCCGCACAACGAAGTTGTACAGTTCTGCAAAAGCGCAGCTTTTGCAGTGCATGCGCAATCGAGAGTTATTTCTGCTCGCGTTGTGTACAGTTC
>RXIJ01000094.1 GCA_004212095.1 Methanosarcinales archaeon
ATCATCAAATTCACAACCATATCTTCCATCAGAAACTTGTAATGGAAGCTCGAATGATGACCCTAACCAAATTACATCACCTGGTGATGCCGTTCCTGATATTGTTATCACATCGCCAGGGTCAACTACCTGTGGGCTCACGTTTAATTTCATTACTTCTGCACCTGAAAGAGGTGTGAAAAACAAGAGCATCAGCGCGACTGGAATAAATAGTGCAGTTTTCATCATTTTAAATTCTATCACAGATTACGGTACTGTAATAATACATAGGGTCATTGATCTACTGTGATGTCGTCACAGTTCAATATCCTGATTGTGCGATTAGTCTATCTTTCAAAGCAAACTGCTATCCAAGCTTGATCTCGCAGAGCTTGCATAACAAGTTCATCGCTTCAATTTCTGCTGGTGAACCACATTTGTTGACGATGGTGTTGTAGTATTTTATAGAGCGAAGATGTTCTTTACTGTTGAACAGTACGTAGCGTGTTGCGTTAACCGTTGCCTCGATGACTGCAAAAAATCCTCGGTTTATTGCACGTGGTGTTTGCTTTTTTGCTGCACCTGTTAATGGTTGTAGTGTGAAAGTAGTCTCGTTTTGTTGTTTTGCTTTTAGTAGAATCGATGTGCTTGCGTTTTTTAGTACCGGATATTTTTGCTGCTGGTATTTAATCTCAGTATATGTTTCCTGCGGTAGTGTTGACAGTGCACTTGTTACGATGAGTACTGGATCCTGTATGATATTTGCTGTGAGGTACGCCCGGTGTTTGAGGTTTTCCTTGGTTTTATTTTGATACAAATGTATTTGAAGGTCTTGTTTGTGTTTGTAAAGTCCAATTGATGCAGCATTTGCTGTTTCACTCTTGTTTGTTGTAACTGCGATAATCTCATTTATTCCATCGTATATCCCAAGTTTTTCAAAGTCAGTTGTCAGAATCGGTAGCCTCCAAGCAGTAATAAAAAGAGTCCTGATATTATGATGTCTGCTGTTGAGCCCGGGTTTATTTTTTTTGATAGCAACTCTTTATCAAACTCTTTTATTTCCGGAAGTGTCGTCAAATACCCTTGTTTGTGTATTTTATCTACGATTGCTGCTGATTTTTTTGATGTTTGCCTTGCTGTTGCTATGTTGTGTTTTGTCCGGATAAACGTGTCCGGATGGTCTTTTAGAATCTCAAGATATGTTTTAACGATTGCTTCGTTGATGTCTGTGTTTTTGACGTTGGTTGTTAAAAGTTGATGTGCTTTTTTTGTTAGAGGGAATCCGTGTGTCCACTCTCCTGCGATTTCATCATAATGTTCTGCTATCTGCATCAACTGGTAGAGTGTTTTGTTTTGTTGTTGTATTTGCGTTATTGTGTTGTCATCCTCGAGACTTAACGTGCTTACTGGTGCTACCTTCACATTTGCTTTTGCAAAGGCTTGATAAAAATAGATAGCATCCTGCACGGTCGTGTTTTTCACGATTTTGTGTGCTTCTGCCATATCCCCTTCTGCTATTGCAAGAGGGATTAACAATATGAATGCTCCAAAGTGTGTGTTTCCCCCATTCTGCCATAAGTTGCTTTCCCTGACAGCCTCTGCTAATAGCTCCCCAAAGCTTTTTTTTTGGGTTGCTGCTTCCCTTATAATTGGGTATGCTGCAACGACTGATGCAAGAAAATGTTCGTATCGTGTGCCTGTATAGTTGTGCTCCCTGTCAATATTTCCTGGTTTTGGGGTTGCTGAAACCTCAAGTGCCATTGCGAGACTGGCACACTGTGCGATATAATCAGGCATCATTTGAAACAAGTTTCTTTCTGTGTGAGAGAATGTGTTCTGCCATTCGTTTTTTAAGCAGCGTGTATTCTACACCAGATAAACCGATTGCATCAAGCACGTTATCTCTCAAGAAACAAGGTTTTGTTGCTTTACAACACCATGCCATTGTTCCAAAACATGTACCTTCGCCATATTGCAGTGGCGTGCCCTTAACAAAGTCCAGTTTAATCTCTGCAAACTCTTTTGCGGTCATGCCTATTTTTTTCAAAGCAGCATGCACGACACATGGTTTCACTGGCAGGCAGCAAAAAGTAAGACCTCGCAGGTCTCCACCACCACAGATATGTTTTGGTGCATTGTACCATCCGGTCTGTCTTTGGACTGCCGAAGTTGAGGATACAATCTCATTAAAAATCCCGGGGTTTTCAAGTGCCCTTCTCGCAACCGAAACCATATCTGCTCCACGCCCAAACATCTTCTGTGCATCTTCAAAGTTATGAACCGAATTATTCCCAATCAAAAATATCTTTGATGTGGCATCCCTGACATCTTTCAAAGAACGAAGATCGGAACCCTGTGCTCCCATCGCATCAAAATGTAGAATATCCGCACCCGCTTCTTCTATCAATTGTGCAAGCATAAGATTATTAACTACGTTAGAACGCACCTTAACCGATAACACAACGCCAGTCCTTTTTATCTTATGAATAATACCTTTAAGCTTACCAAAATCAAAAACCAGTTCCTGACCTGCACCAAGACTCGTGATTTCAGGCTGGCGACAGTGAGCATCCAGTTCAAGCACAGCATTATATTTTCGTGCAAGGAGTGCAGCACGCATATAGGTTTCAGCATTCACTGCACGTACATTGAGAGCTACCACACTGTTAATATCTTGCAGCTTCAGTAGCTCAGACTCAATGAGATCCATCGGCTCTTCAGAAATAAATTCCTTTCTTCCATGACCACTCATGATCTTGGCAGCATGATTTGTCTCTTCATCAAGATTGTAGCCGCCAATCACAATCAAGCCAGCATCTTGTGCCGTCTTTTTTGCAAATTCAGAATCCGTGATACCGGCCATTGAAGCAAGTGCAACAGGATTTTTAAAAGAAACATATCCAACATTCAAATCAAAAAATTCTGACATGATTTAGTTCTTAAAATCTTCTAATTTTTTTTCAACAAAATTCTCTACTTTGTCTACGATTTCTTCAAATACCTTGCTGGATGGTATTTCTTTATATTTTAACACAAACGGCATTCCATCATCCCCAGTCTCTACAATTCTTGAATCAATGGGCACTTTTCCCAAAAACGGCAGCTTAAAGTCGTTTGCTGCCTGTTCACAACCCCCTGTTTTAAATATGTCACTTCTTTTGCCGCAGTGTGGACACGCAAAACCACTCATGTTTTCGATTATCCCGATAATCGGCATCTTTAACATCTTTGCAAAATTTATCGATTTTCTAACGCTTAACATTGCAACATCCTGGGGAGTTGACACGATAAGAGCATAACTGTCAGGAAGCATCTGCGCGATGTTTAACGGCTCATCGCCGGTTCCTGGTGGCAAATCGATTATCAGATAATCAAGTTCCCCCCATCTTACATCTTCAAGGAACTGCCGGATTACCCCCATCTTTATAGGGCCTCGCCAAATTACAGGCGAATCCTCGTCTTCTAGGAGGAAAGCCATTGACACAAGCTCAATCTTCTCTGATATCTTCACAGGAAGCATTTTATTATCACTGTCGAATGTAAGGTTCTCTTTTTCTACACCAAGCATTTTTGGGATGGTTGGTCCATGAATATCAACATCGAGCAGACCAACTGAATAGCCTTTCCATGCAAGTGTGAATGCAAGGTTAGCTGCAACTGTGCTTTTACCAACACCACCTTTTCCACTCATAACAGCAATCTTGTGCTTGATGTGTTCAAGGTTAACTTCCATCGTTGGGGGGGTATCATTTTCATCAGCCATATTATTCACCGCCTCTAAAACCATGTCTTTCTCCTGCATATCCTTGATTAGTGTGTGCCGAGCGTATATTTACGCTTCCACATGTAGGACACGTATCTGGTCTTCCCGTTCCAAACGTCTTTTCCCATTCATGTTGACAGTTGTAGCATTCAAATTTTCTCTTTAAATCTAACACGTAGTTTCCTCCTTTAATTTCTATTGCTCTACCTGATGTTAATGCACCAGCCACTTTTTTTCTTGCATTTTGAAGCTCAGTCCATAAAGTTTTTCTTGATATGCCCATTTTCACTGCTGCCTCCCCCTGTTGTAGTTCTTCAAGGTCGACAAGTCTCATTGCTTCAAGCTCTTCTACCGAGAGGCAGACAGCAGCAAGCCCTGATGGAGATTTTCCTATTGGCTCAAAATATGTAATATCAGGTATTTGTTCAACCCATCTTGGGCACTTTGGTCTGCCGCGACATTTTCCATACATCTCATCTATTCACCTGCACAACTTCGTTGTACAGAGATCTCTTGACTACAAAGTAGTCATATTCCATACATCTCATCTATTCACCTGCACAACTTCGTTGTACAGAGATCTCTTGACTACAAAGTAGTCGAGTTCCATACATCTCACGCATCACCTCATAAGAGATAACGTATATAAAAATTACTACAATCTTCACGCAAGTTTTAAATTAGTCTTCTGTGATTAGAGTTAGTACTATGCAAAAACAGGAATCAGATATAAACGTGAACAACACAAGGGCACATAAAGCACCACCTGCAAGGGTTGCTGTGCTTGGAGCAGGCGGTCTTGGCATGGCAGCAGTACAGATGCTCTCACAAAAAAAAAGCCTTAAGCTCGTAGCGATTGCGGATAAAGGTGGAGCGGCCATTGATCCTACAGGTTTATCGGTTGAAGACCTTCTTGACGCTCAAAAAAAACACAAAACGGTTGGGGCTGCAGGAATTAAGACAGATGATTCTATTGGTGCAATAATCAAACACCTTAACGTAATCGATGGCGTATTCATTGCACTACCAAACCTTGATAATAATTTTGTACCATCTGTTGTAAGAAGGTTTGCAGACGCTAAATACAGTGGAGTTATGGTAGATGCCCTCAAGCGTACAACTGCTGTCAAAAATATTTTCCAGCTACATAAAAAACTCCAGCAGTCACACATAACATATATCACAGGTGCAGGTGCAACACCAGGGCTTCTGACAGCCGCGGCAAATCTTGCTGCACAATCTTACAGTGAAATACAAAGCATCGATATAGAATTTGGTGTTGGCATATCAAAATGGGAAACCTATCGTTCTACAATAAAAGAGGATATTTCACACCTTGAAGGTTTCAATCTTGAAAAAGTCTCAACAATGACTTACGAAGAGATACTTGCAGAACTTGATCAAAGAGATGGAATCTTGAAACTTGTTAACATGGAACATGCTGATGACATACTACTTGAAATCGCAGGGACAGTCTCGCGCGAAAAAGTACACATTGGAGGGGTGGTAGACACCAGAAACCCAAAAAAACCAGTAAGTACGCACGTGACTGTTACCGGACGCACCTACGACGGATTTACATCTACGCACACCTTTACTCTTGGAGATGAGACTACCATGGCAGCTAACGTGCTTGGTCCAGCTTTTGGATGGTTCGCAAAGGCACTGCAACTTCACAGGAGAGGCATCTATGGAGTTTTTGGTTCTGCAGAGATTATGCCAAAGTTTGCTCCTTGAAAACAGAAGATTTTGTATTCATATAAAAAAAACATTGATATCGCTGGCTGTGGGGCGGAATTATGCGGGATACAGGTTCAGTAGATTATGCCAAACATTTGTACATGTAATCGCTGTATCAATCCGATCCTCCCTTCTTTGCTCCACTGTCCAGCCAAACCATC
>RXIJ01000019.1 GCA_004212095.1 Methanosarcinales archaeon
TTTCAGTATTTTTACTGGCGAAACCAAACCATTCTATGAAGAAGAGGGGGTGTTGCCTGAATACAGGTATGAGTTGACGTATTCTTCCGGACTTACAACGTTTCCAATTATGATAATTGCACTTTTGGTAATTTCCGATGCTTCTACCTTATCTGCAATGTCCTTGATCGTGCCTTGTATTATTTTTTCATCCTTCCACGAGGCATGGTATACAACTGCAACAGGCGTATTTGACGGCATCCTGATTCTTGTCATAATATCCCGGATTTTATCTGTGCCAAGAAATAGTGCCATTGTGATATTGCTATGTTCTGAGAGACTCGCAAGGTCATCGTCTTCAAGTGTCGTACCTCTCGGTCTTGTGATTATCACGGCTTCTGATACTCCTTTTAAGGTAAGTTGTGTTTTTAGTGCTGCGCTTGCTGCAAAAAGTGATGAGACGCCTGGTATGATCGTAACGTTTAGGCCTTTTTGTTCAAGCTCTTTGATCTGTTCTGTGATTGCGCCATAGATAGATGGGTCTCCCGAATGCAGTCTTACAACTGTTTTATCTTGCAGAGCACTTCCGATCATTAGATTTATTATTTGATCAAGCTTCATGCCATAGCTGTTAACAGTCTCACCTTTTGTGTATTCCAAAAGTTCCTTGTTTACAAGTGAACCGGTGTAGATCACCACGTCTGCAATTTCAAGCAGTTCCTTCCCGCGCACTGTTATAAGTTTTGCATCACCCGGTCCTGCCCCAACAAAGTATACGGTTTTCATGGCTTCCTCGCTAATATCATACTGAAATAGCTTCCTTTTTCCGGAAGAACTGTACTGATGTATTCTTTTTCTGCAAACAAGTTTTCAAGATAGATAAATTCATTGTAGCCCTCTTTTTCCAGTTTTTTCGCTATTTTTCTTGGTTTTACTGCTTTTAGCACAATCTTTGATTTGTTCTCTGACCCGTCAGTAACCTCGAATGACTGATCTATTTGTGTGTTTGCTCTTGCTGCAAAGGATGTAATAGCACTAATGCCAGGCACAGTGGTGATTGTTATATCAGGATATTGTTTACTGATGATGCGCCTAAGGTGTGTGAAAGTTGAGAAGAAGTTTGGGTCTCCAATGACTGCAAAGGATACGAGTTTATCCCAAGCTTGTGATGCGATAATTCTTGCATTTTCATTCCAGTGTTTCTCCAGAGTTGCCTTGTCGTGTGTCATAGGAAAGTTCAAAATTTCGGATGCAGCGTATGGTTTTATGAGTTTGGCAGCAAGTTTACCAGGAACGTATACTTTTGCACTCTGCCCAAGGATTTTTACAGCTTTTAGTGTCAAGAGTTCAGCATCTCCTGGCCCAATACCAACACCAACTAACATTTATGTACCTCCGGTTGCTGCACTGCACAACTTCGTTGTGCAGAAATGTCCAATTAAGTAAGTAACACCAACTAACATTGTATGCCTCCGGTTGTTGCACTGCACAACTTCGTTGTGCAGAAATGTCCAATTAAGGAAGTAACACCAACTAACATTGTATGCCTCCGGTTGCGGCCGTTACAATGTAAACTGGGTTGCATGGTTTAAACATCGTCTCCCCTTCAAGTGCATAGCTTTTTGATATGTTCACATGGACGGCTTCAGTGAATATATTGAGGCGATTCATATACTGGATGGTTTTAGCCACTGTTTCAATTCGTACTGCATTGACCACAATTCTCTTTGCTCCTGCTTTTATTGAAGCACTAATGCTGTCTTTTATCTGTCTGGTGCCGCCTATAAAAGCACAGTCCACTTTCATACCTTCAAGTGCAATTGATGCCTCATCTTCCATGAGTGTGACATTGTTTATGCCGCACTCTTTCAGGTTATATCCTGCTGTGCTAATGGCAGTATTTCTATGGTCTATAGCATATATATGTTGTGCTATTTTTGCTGCTTCTATCGTTACTGCTCCACTACCGCACCCGATATCTACCATTGTATCAGTTGATTGTAGTTGCAGTTTTAGAAGACTTATTGCTATTATTTCCGGTTTTGTCGGACCTCCACTGCATTTTTTTATCATGACAATAACATACCATATAGATTATACATAACCTTATCGTTTCACGATTCTGAGGCGATCTAATAACCTCAGTGCAAAGCTCGTTGAAGCACAAGCTTTATATGACGTATGAATATACTATGTACTTGACTGATTTTTCTATTTTTATTTAGAGGTATAATGAATGGAAGATAATAAACAACTTAAAGGCACGACTACCATAGGTTTAGTGTGTGATGGCGGTGTAGTTCTAGCATCTGAAAGTAGAGCTACGATGGGCAATTTTATTGCAAGCTATGAAGCCAAGAAAGTATATAAAGTAGACAGGTTGGTTGGGATAACCACGGCTGGATCTGTCGGCGACTCCCAGCGTCTTGTTAAATTGATTCAAGTGGAATCTAAACTGTATCGAATGAGACGCAATGAGTATATGACTGTTAAAGGCATTACTACGCTTCTTGCAAACATTTTAAGCGGCTCAAGGTATTATCCATTTTTGGTTCAGCTCCTCGTTGGAGGCGTAGATAAAAAGGGCAGCTCCATATATTCACTTGATCCTATGGGCGGATTAATAGAAGAAAAAAAGGCAGTAGCAACTGGTTCCGGTTCACCTTTCGCTTATGGCGTACTTGAAGATCGCTATGTTGAAGGCATGAGTATGGACGATGGTGTGGATCTTGCCATTAGAGCTCTTCACCAGGCAATGAAGAGAGATTCCGGATCTGGTAATCACATCCTTGTTGTAAAAATTACTCCTGAGGAGTATACAGAAATCGAAACCAGTTACATAAAGGATGCACAAAACAAGCTGAATTGAATGCAAATACAAATAATAATTTGTATTTGATTATTTATTTTTTTATCTATTTTTGAAGGAAGTAAGATGATAATTGACGATATTCTAAACGAACTAAGAGCAGTAATTGAAGCGAAACTTCCGGCTGATGCAACCATATCTTCACTGGAGTTTGAAGGTCCTGATGTGGTAGTGTATACCAAAGAGCCAAGGAAATTCGCAGATAATGCAAATATCATACGTACTATCGCAAAAGGTATGCGAAAACGTATTGTTGTTAGACCAGATCCAGGCGTGTTGCTGGATCCCGAGGATGCGATACAAAAAATAAAAAAAATCGTTCCGGAGGATGCCGTAATGACCAACTTTTATTTTAACGCTGACACTGGTGAATTAACAATTGAAGCTGAAAAACCAGGTCTTGTTATTGGACGTTTTGGCACAACACTCCGAGAAATTATAAAGGAAGTTAGCTGGACACCCAATGTAGCAAGAACCCCGCCAATCAAATCAAATATAGTTGCTAACATCAGACAGCTGATGCGGACAAGCGTGGATGAACGAAAAACATTTTTAAAAGCAATTGGGCGAAAAATCCACCAGGAATGCTCTTCAAAAGATCGATGGGTGAGATTTACTGCTCTTGGAGGTGCAAGGGAGGTGGGACGAAGCTGTTTCCTTTTGTCCACTCCAGAAAGCAGAGTACTCATTGACTGCGGCGTCAGTATGAGTTTAGAAAATGGCGCTCCTTATTTGTACGTTCCAGAGGTGAATCCAATAAGCCAGATAGATGCAGTAGTAATAACTCATGCTCATCTTGATCATAGTGGACTTGTGCCATTGTTATTTAAATATGAATATGATGGCCCAGTATATTGTACTCCGCCAACGCGTGACCTGATGGCACTGCTTCAATTGGATTATATTGACGTATCAGCAAAAGAAGGAAACAAAATACCCTACGAATCTTCGATGGTGCGTGAGGAGTTAAAACACACAATTCCGCTTAACTATGGAGATGTGACAGATATAGCACCAGATATGAAATTGACATTACACAATGGTGGTCATATTTTAGGCTCATCAATCACTCACTTTCACATTGGTGATGGTTTGTACAACGTGGCAATAACCGGGGACTTCAAATTTGAAAAAACAAGGCTCTTTGACGCTGCAACAAATAAATTTCCACGGTTGGAGGCACTCGTAACCGAATCAACTTATGGGGGAATCAGGGACTTTCAGAAACCACGAAGAGATTCGGAACGAAAGCTTCGGGATGTTGTGAAAAAAACAGTAAGAAATAACGGCATTGTACTGATACCAGCGTTCTCGGTAGGACGTAGTCAGGAAGTAATGCTTGTTCTTGAAGAAGCTATGCGCAAAGGAAATATCCCGGAAGTACCAATCTACCTCGATGGCATGATATGGGAAGCTACTGCAATCCACACCACACATCCGGAATATCTGAACAGCGAGCTTAAAAATATGATATTTCGTAAAGGATGGAATCCTTTCTTATCCGAGTGTTTTGTGCAGGTCGACTCTTCCAGCATGCGCTCAAAAATCATAAAAGAGAAAAGTCCGGCAGTCATAATATCCACTTCTGGTATGTTAAATGGAGGTCCTATTATGGAATATCTTGGAAATCTTGGACCTGATGAGGAAAACACACTTGTGTTTGTAGGGTACCAGGCTGAAGGAACTCTTGGACGGCGCATACAAAAGGGATGGAAAGAGGTACCAACCAATGCAGAAAATGGCAGAACAGGTACAATAAAAATCAACTTAAATGTAGAAACGATTGATGGATTCTCAGGACATTCTGACCGTAAACAGTTAATCGACTACGTTGGAAAAATGCAGTCAAAACCACAGTTAGTACTAACAGAGCATGGAGATGAAAAAAGCTGTGTCGATCTTGCAAATGGTTTATACAAAAGGACCAATATTGAAACAAGAGCTATAATTAACCTTGAAACGGTTCGATTGATATAGAGGCTTGGTGCTTCCACTTAACTGATGAAAAAAAAGAAGCTTGAAATTCTTCTTGAACAGGTGATTGGTTTTAGGGAGCCGGATGTTACAAAAGAGCAGTATAAAACTCCAGCAACGATTGCTTCTGAACTGCTCTACTTTGCTTATATGAACGAAGAGCTTAATGGCAGTGTTTTTGATCTTGGATGTGGTACGGGAATACTTGGGATCGGTGCAGAAATTCTTGGTGCACAGAGAGTCACAGGCGTTGATAGCGATATAAAAGCGATACACACTGCACAGCAAAATGCAGCTTCTTTAAACTGTAAAAATATTGATTTTGTCTGCTGTGACATGAACCAATTCTGTGGGAGGGCAGACACAACTATTATGAATCCCCCGTTTGGAGCCCAGGTTAAAGGCAGTGATCGCATTTTTTTAAAAAGGGCTGGAGAAGCAAGTAATGTCATCTACTCGATACACAATAAAGGCAGTGCAAAGTTCGTACAAAATTATATTGCAGCTTCTACCATAACAAATATAAAAAGAATAAAATTTATAATACCACATACTTTCAAGTTTCACACAAAAGAACAAAAAGCAATCGATGCGGAAATATACAGAATAGAGGTTGCAAGGGCATAAATGAAACTAAATTTAAGAGAAAACAATACAGATTCAATGTTTGGAATGGCGAGATAATCGAGTTCCTGCCGAGCCTGGCAAAAAGAGAAGTTGGACTGTAGGGTAACGAAAAGCGTGACATCAAAATAAAGGCTGAAAAAAAATTGTTAAAAGAGTCGATGAGGGGGATATCGAGCTACTAAAAAAGTCAGCAGAGTATCGATGCTGATGAGATTGATTCTTAACTCCAGCGAAACGTACATTTATATATTTTAATAATATTAAGATAAAGTGATGAATATAATGACAACCATAAAATGCCAGATTGAAGTCATAGTGTAATATTGGAGGGAGATAAATGAACATTTTGAGTGAATGGTGGAACAATAGAGATGTATACCAGAAAGTTTTGATCATTGGAGTAGTTGATTTATTACTACTTGTAGTGACTTTTTTTCTGCGAAAAGAAAGTCTTCTTTTATCTTATCTTAATAAATGTCATAATTTTAGTTATTGTGTTTCCAATATTGATTTTAATATCTAAAAAATCATATAACCAATCAATCAGTTCAAAAGAATACTACTTTAAAAATATTGATGCTAATTATATGGATGAAGATCTTCTAACAGATCTTCTAACCAAACTTTTTGAGATTAGACTAAGCAATAGAAAGCAGTTTATATTTACCTATCTAATTTTAATCACAACTTTTACCTTGACAATAGCATTCAATTCTGAAGCATACAAATACTTCAATGAAACAATTTATGGCGTTAGTAGTTCTACAATTATCAAAGCAGGCGGTATAGGAATACTTGTTTTGGTTTTTGCTATTCTTGGTATGGACAGATCAAACCTCAAGGAGTTGGAAACTCTGTTCGAAGCAAAGAAAAAATTAAGGCAGTTAAAAGAGGGTAATATTTTATCACCAACACAAGAAACCCCCACGACTCGTGAGGACACTAATGAGCATGAAAATAATAAGGCAGTTTGAAGTGCTTTAATAAATTTATATCGACGTTGGACAAACACGTGGATAAAATTACAAACTACTTTATCAACCGACAAACGAGTGGATTTGTAACAGTACTTATTTCTGTTAACGTTGTGTGTAGATTGATGTGAATGCTATTGTAACCAACCAAATTACCAAGTCCTTTAACGGTTTTATCGCAGTAAACGAAATAGATATCAGTGTGAAGGAAGGAGAGTTGTTCGGTTTGCTTGGCCCAAACGGTGCTGGAAAGACCACGCTTATTAACTTACTTTCAACAATGATTCGTCCCACTTCAGGCACTGGAACTGTGAACGGTTTTGATATAGTGCATGATTCTGCTTCTGTGCGTGCTGTAATTGGAGTAGTGTTTCAAGGCAGCACGCTTGATGAGCAGCTCACAGGTTTGGAGAATCTTGATCTTCATGGGCGACTGTATGGACTATCTGCAGGTCTTAGAAAAAAGAGGATAGATGAAGTGCTCGATCTGGTGGAACTTTCACACAAGAGTGGACTTTTAGTCAAAACCTACTCAGGGGGCATGATTCGCCGTCTTGAGATCGCACGCGGGTTGATGCACCATCCAAAGGTTCTATTCTTAGATGAGCCAACGCTCGGGCTTGACCCACAGACAAGGCTTCATATCTGGGATTATATTCGTCGTCTTAATCGTGAAGAAGGTATTACCATAGTACTTACAACACATTACATGGAAGAGGCTGACAACCTGTGTGATCGTATTGCGATAGTAGACAATGGGCGAGTTGTAGCACTGGATAAACCGGAAAAATTGAAAAGTGCACTTGGCAGTGATGTGATTATTCTTACGCTGGACACCCCCGAAGATGCAAAAAAATTTTACAGAGTTTGTAAAGAGACTGGTTATGTCTCGGCCTCTACTAAGGATCAAACAGTGTACATTAGTGTCAAAAAAAGTGAAGAGGCAGTACCAGAGGTGTTCAAAACAGCTTTCACGTCCGGTACCAACATCCAGTCAATAACTATGAGAAAATCAACACTGGATGATATATTTATTCACTACACTGGTCGTGGTATCAGAGATGAACTCGTGGATGATATTACCTATATGAAGTATAAACTACAAACAAAGAGATGATAATATGGGTGCAATGCTTTCTTTTCAAACAGTTTACACGATGTGGCTTCGAGAGATGTTGCGATTTAAACGAGCCAAATCAAGGATTGTGGGCTCACTTGCAACGCCTTTATTTTTCCTTATCATTCTTGGCACAGCCATGGGTTCAAGCTACAATATTGAAAATTATAAAGAATTTATGGCGCCTGGTATTATTGCCATGGTCCTGTTATTCTCCTCCATATTCGGAGGCGTATCTGTCATGTGGGACCGTGAATTTGGATTTTTAAAGGAAATCCTGATAGCTCCGGTGAATCGCTTTTGCATTGCTCTTGGTAAAGCATTTGGAGGAGTAACCACTGCCATGATACAAGGGGTACTTTTGATGATTATTACCAACGTTTTCGGCGTGCACTACAAATCACTACTTGGTATGCTGCTTTCTATTCCTATCATGTTTATCATTGGAATTGGTTTTATCAGTCTTGGTATCGCTCTTGCCACAAAGATTGAAAGCCATGAAGGATTCCAGATGGTAATGAGCTTTCTTACTATGCCACTGGTATTGTTAAGCGGGGCTTTTTTTCCGCTATCAAAACTTCCGGACTGGCTTAGAATAGCAGTGCACCTGAATCCACTCACGTATGGAGTGGAGGCGCTTCGCTTTACACTAATTGGCGAATCGGAAATACCAATTGTTGTATGCTTGGTTGTGCTCACGTCCTTTGCAATTACCACAACCGCCATTGGAGGCTGGTTGTTTGGACGAATGGAAGTGTAAGTAACTGCATACAACGCAAGCAGAGATTATATAAAAGATGCCTCAGCTTGTGAGGACTATTTCGATGCTGACGTCTTTTGGCACTTGTATCCTCATCAGTTGCCTCAGAGCGCGTTCATCCGCATCAAGGTCTATCAATCGCTTGTGTATTCTCATCTCCCAGTGATCCCATGTTTCCGTACCCTCGCCATCAGGGCTTTTACGACACGGTACTACAAGTTTTTTTGTAGGAAGTGGTATTGGTCCTGCGATGTTTACCCCGGTTTTATCAGCGATTTTTTTTACCTGACCGCATATATTGTCCAGAGTGAGAGGACTTGTGCCTGCGAGTCTGATTCTTGCCTTTTGTACCATATTAAGTGTTACTCCAAAAAAATTAGGAAGAAAATTAGTGTTTAAGTTTAATGTCTATTACCATACCTGCAGCGATGGTCTGACCCATATCTCTTATGGCAAAGCGTCCCAATTGTGGAATCTCTTTGACTTTTTCGATACACAGTGGTTTGGTTGGTCTGACAGTAATTATTGCAGCATCACCGGCTTTGATAAAGTCAGGATTTTTTTCTTTTACCTGACCTGTTTTTGGATCAAGTTTCGTGTCAATGGATGTTATTGTGCAAGCTACCTGTGATGTGTGGCAGTGGAATACCGGGGTATACCCGGCAGTTATAGCGGACGGGTGCTGAAGCACTACTATCTGTGCTTTAAATTCTTCAGCCACTGATGGTGGATTATCTGCATGACCGCACACATCTCCCCTTCGAACGTCTTTTTTGTCAACACCTCGTACATTCCACCCAATGTTATCACCAGGCAGTGCTTCATCAACCACTTCATGATGCATTTCAATAGACTTAATTTCTCCAACTGCCTTGCTTGGCATGAATATGACCTTGTCACCTTTTTTCATTTTGCCTGTTTCCACTCTACCCACAGGCACCGTGCCAATTCCGGATATTGTGTATGCATCTTGCACTGGTACGCGTAGTGGAAGTTTGGTTGGCTTTTCCGGTTCTTTTAATTCATCGAGAGCTTTAAGGATTGTCACTCCTTTGTACCATGGTGTTTTATCACTGGGTTTTGAAATATTATCTCCAACAAATGCAGAGGTTGGTATGAAGTTCATCTCCTCTGGATTATATTTCACTATTCTGAGTAACTGATTTAACTGCTCTCTCACTTCATTAAATTTAGCTTCATCGTAGTTTACCTCATCCATCTTGTTCATTGCTATGATGAGCTGGTTGATGCCAAGTGTCCGGGCTAAGAATACGTGTTCCTTAGTTTGTGCCTGTACACCGTCCTTGGCTGATACTACAAGGATTGCAGCATCTGCCTGACTGGCACCTGTAATCATATTTTTGATAAAATCTCTATGTCCCGGGCAGTCCACTATCGTAAAGTAGTATTTGGATGTGTCGAATCGCTCGTGTGCAACATCAATGGTGATGCCGCGCTCTCGTTCTTCTTTGAGTGAGTCCATCACCCATGCAAAGGCGAAGGAATCTTTTCCTTTGGCTTTCGCTTCCGCTTTGTATTTTTCTATTACGTGTGGTTTTACTGCGCCTGTTTCATACATCAACCGTCCAACAAGTGTCGATTTGCCATGGTCGATGTGCCCGATCATTGCCAGGTTTAGATGTGGTTTTACTGCTGCCATTAATACTCATCTCTTTTATATTCTATTTAATTCTGTATAGTTACTAATGCAGTTTTGGTTTTTAAACTTTCCGCCACTTTAAAACATAGCTCCTGTTATAAATGCCGCGATTGCTATTAACATTGCAAATTTAATCATTCTTCTGGCTAACATAGCATCTTTAAAAATCACAGGCGTTGAGCCAATGAATATCATGTCAGCTATTAAAACAACCAGCAAATATTCCAGTCCAAATATGTGAAGTGGATAATAAGGCAGTGGACTGATTAAAACTGACAGAGCTATGAATAGCACTGCAATGATTCCTGCATTTTTTGTCCCAATTTTTATTGGCAGAGTTGTTTTGCCGATATCTCCTTTGATGTCCTCGATGTCTTTTACTATTTCACGCCCAACAATAGCTAAAAACACCACAACTGCAAATATTCCGATTATTACAGTCTTACCAACAAGAATGCCACCAAAAATAAATGCAAGTGCTGTTTGAGCACCTATTATAACGTTTCCTATAATTTTTTTCTTTTTAAATTTCTTTTCGTATGCTATTTGAAATGTAAGTGCAATTATGCATATTAAAAGTACTTCAAATCCAATGATAAATCCTAAAAAACTGGATAACAACAAAGAAAGTATAAAAAAAAGCATTGAAAAATTCAGTGCTTGTCTGGGTGTTAACTCCCCTGATGGAATAGGTCTATCCGGATGGTTTATTTTATCAGTTTTCTGATCGAAGTAGTCATTTATCGCATTTCCAGCCATTCCAAATAACAATGCAATCATAACTCCAAGAAAAACAGGGAGCATATATGCATCGATGTTCTGTCCCACACCTATCAAAGATGAAGTAAACACAGCAAGACCAATCATCAAAGATGTTAAAGGTCTGCTGATGTGCATATACGGGTGCATATACTATTGTAAAATAGTCTATGTGCCCTTTGATTCCTTGGATTTCATTCTAAGATTTTTATAACCACATTTTCTGCATCGAGTTGCACGCACTGAATTTCTGGCATTACACCTCATGCATATCTTTGTGTTAAGAATTCTTGCTTCAGCTTCTGGAAATCTTGCCATTGGTCATTCACCTCGAATGTAAATATAACATCCCCCATTTAACCCTTACTACTCCTGTAAACACTTATTTAAGTCTGGGTTTTTCACGAAATATATATAGGTTATTAAATGCTTTTACATGAGTTATCTCATGGATAATAATATTCTTCAGATGGCTTCTTCTATTCTCAGCGAAGGTAGTATTTGTGACCACTGTCTGGGGCGGATGTTTGCAAATCTTTCCACCGATCTTTCAAATGATATGCGTGGTTCCGCTATCAAGCTTGTACTCTCAATGGAAGCTGATAGAATGCATAAAGAGTCTGGCAGCATTGAATGGTTGGAGAAGCTTTCAGCAAGCAGCAAGTATGCAAGAAAGGTATTGGGTAAAGAAGGTTATGAGGATGCGTGCTGGGTCTGTGGAAACCTGTTTAATAACATTGAATTATGGGGAGAACGCGTCATTGATGCACTTTCGGCAGTTGAGTATAATTCATTTCTTATCAGTACAAAGATGACAGGACTACTAAGTGAAAACGAAGAAATATTATGGAGTGAATCCGGTACTCGTTTTGCAGAGCCAATTAAAACAGAGTTAAATCGTGAAGTTGGAAAGATTGTTGAGAAGCGAACAGGCAAAAAAGCACAGCTTGGAAGACCTGATGTTGTTGTTGTGATAGAACTTGAAAACGATAGGGTTGGACTTGATATTAATTCGTTATTTATTTATGGCAGATACCGAAAGCTTGTTCGCGGCATACCACAGACGCGATGGGCATGTAGGGTCTGTGGGGGCAAGGGGTGTGAAGAGTGTGGATTTACTGGAAAACTGTACCCAGAGTCTGTGGAGGAGCTAATCTCAGAGATGGTAATCAAAGCTTTTAATGCCACAGGTACTGTATTTCATGGAGCTGGAAGGGAAGATGTTGATGCACTTATGCTTGGCAATGGTCGTCCATTCGCACTTGAGGTAAGGGGTGCTAAAAAACGGAGTAGCATCGATCTTTCTGCCATTCAACAAGTGATTAATACGTTTGCTTCTTACAAAGTAGAAGTATCCAACCTGAAATATGTGGACCATAGTAAGGTTAAACAGATTAAAGAGATGCGCGTTGATAAAGCTTACAGGCTAACAGTTATGTTGGGAGAGTCTGTTCCAGGGGAAAGACTTAAATTATGTAGTAATAAATTAAGGGGAGTAATTGCACAACAAACACCAACCCGAGCACTTCATCACAGAGCAGATCGTTTGCGTAAACGATCTGTGCGTTCGATTGAGCTTGAAAGCTTTGATGAAAATGTTGCTGTTTTCATAGTTACATGCGAGAGTGGCTTGTATGTGAAGGAGCTTATCTCTGGAGATTGCGGACGCACAACTCCAAGTCTTGGCGAAGAACTGGGCATTTGTGCAAAAGTTATTAGTATTGATGTTATCAATATAGAATCTTGATTGCTTACGCACTTGATTGCTTACGCAATCGAGAATTATTTCTGCACAACGAAGTATGCAGTGCTCGCGAGAGTCAGGAATCAATCTCTGCACACAAATTATGCAGTGCTCGCGAGAGTCAGGAATCAATCTCTGCACAACGAAGTATGCGGTTTGGAGGAATAAATATTGCCAAAATCACACGGTGAAAGAAGAAAAACACGATATAAGCTTAAAAAAAGTATTCGAGCACGCGGTATATCACCAGTTAGTAAATCAATCAGTGAATTTGAAGTTGGAGCGCATGTACACATAATACTTGATTCAAGTATCCATCATGGGATGCCCCACCCCAAGTTTCACGGGCGTACAGGCACAGTTATTAACAAACGCGGCCGTGGATATGTCTTGAAGGTAAGAGATAAAAACTCGTTAAAAGAGATTATAGCATTCCCTGAGCACCTAACTATACAGACATTCAAGTAACATTACCAAGATCTAAAATGATTGTTAAACATATTGTCAGTGAAGAACTATTAACAATAGCAGAGGTAAAGCAGCTTCTGGAAAACGTTAAATCGGAGCGTGCCAGTGAAGAAGAGCTTGGTTATGAATTGCGACGAGCCATTTATCATGCTGAAACATTTGCCAAGTTATCTGCTCAGAGATCAAGAGAACTTGTCAATAAACTGCTTTCACTTGAAAAGATGAAACCAGAGATTGCAGTTAGAATAGCTGACATACTGCCGGCATCCTATGATGAAATACGATCAATCTATGCAAAGGAGCGATTCACCCTCTCCAAAGAAGATTTAAAGCAGATCTTAGATATAGTAACAGAAGCCCAAGAATGAACCGGCTCAATTGACAGAATATAAATAGTAATAGATATAAGGTGCATATCAAGTTAAGATGGAGCGAGTAGATAGCTATGCCATTGAAAGAAAAAAAACCAGAAAAAGAGACTGTAGCATGGATTTTAGATTATCTGCCCCATGGCCATCTGGACGACAGACGCCCTATCTACCAGAAAAAACCACTGGTTCAAGCAATCGGAGAGGAACGGTTTGTTTTAATGGAAATGTACCAGGCAGAGGGAATACCACCAATGGTCATGGACCGAGTGAATATTATTGATGGTAATATTTTCCATGTAAAGCGTAGACTGAGATATAAAGATACGACAAATAACTCCCATAAGGAGTTGCCTTTTGTAATTGAAAAGATTATTCTTAGAAATGAGGGGCGATTTATCAGCTTCTTCAACAATGCTTACCCCATTACCGCAAGAATTCACATGTTGGAACTGCTCCCTGGTATTGGTAAAAAACTTATGTGGAGTATAATCGAAAAGCGGGAGAAAGGCAAGTTCAACAGCTTTTCTGAACTTGTCGAACGTGTCAAAGGCTTGTATAATCCGGAAAAGTTCATTGCTCACCGGGTTATAGAAGAACTGAAGGATGACAGCATCAAGTATCGCATGTTCACCACGCCAATGAAACATGTTGGAGAGAAGGAAACACCGATACGACACCGACGGCACTGAAATAGCTCATGAATTGCGCAGCATAAACATCGAAAAACTTATATAGAAAGCTTGTATTACGGGAATTATAATGGTGTGATATAAAAATGATGATTACAACTACAACAACCACAACTACAACATGCATGGCTATGGGGACATCACAAACAGCAGTCTATGGTGCTATCGCTGTTGGTATTCTGATAGTGCTGTTGATT
>RXIJ01000095.1 GCA_004212095.1 Methanosarcinales archaeon
GAGCAGCACTGCGAGAATGAGAACAAATTTTCCTTTAATTTTAATCACCTTTTTGTTTGCATCGTAATGACAGTATATAAGCACTCGCTTTATCCAGTATCCCTGAAGTTCAGTGGCACTATTCAAGAGTCAAGAGCTTCTGTTTCTCTCTGCACAACAAAGTTGTGCAGTTACTGGTTATTTTCCGCACAACGAACTTGTGTGGTCGTGCAGTTTCTTAAAAACATTGAGCTTGAAATCGATTACTGCTGCCATGAAATTAACTGCTGCATCAAAAGGCGAATTGTGAATACTGAAATAAGAATGAACATCGCCATCAGAAAGCCACTTGGTACACATATAATAATAGTGATCCGAGGTTTGCAGATACCGCCAGATTTTAATTAACTCATCGTCTCCGGTCATTTTCACATACGGCTCAAGAAGCTTTATCTCCTCAAAACACCTTCGCTGCATGTCGTTTCCAAGCCATGCACTGGTATCACGTTCCATATCTGCCCACGAGATCGTGGAAAAATCACCAACATCAATCTCACCATGAGAAGGGTACATGGATACAACCTCCGAAGGCGTGTTAAAGCTTAAACCGGCAGAAAGCACTTTGTCTGGTAGGTGTCTTAAAAACTCAAATATTCCAGTGTCTGCCCATTGATGCTCTCCGAAGGTCTCATAATCCATAAAGACATTAAACGTATCTCCCTTGGCAGAAGACACCCAGTGAGCCCATTTATCAGCAGTAAGCGGATACTCGCTCCACCACCGTGCTGAGAAACGATACGCGATATCATCACTCAACCGATAGTTTCGAAACAATACGGAGAGGTCGGTCCTGGAAGCCGTATACACATAGTTTGGTGAGCGATTGCTTAATGCGTACTCTATACCCTCAGTCAATATTGCCTTGTAACCAAGACCTGACACTGCACGAGCAATGGAATTATTATACAATACCTCGGTGTTTCTAAACACCTTCGGAGCATAACGAAACTCGTCCTGCATCAGTGCATTGTGCTCGCGTATTTGCTCTTTAAACTCGTCTTTTGATTCAAACAAACCAGATAGAGAATGATAATAGGTCTCATCAATGAACTCAACACAACCGGAATCTGCCATCTGCACAAAGGTTTCAAGAAGGTCTTTGTCCCATCGCTGCAACTGGTTAATTAACGTGCCGGTTACAGAATAACTCACCTTAAACTCTTTGGAGTGTGTATCGATTAACTCCAGAATTAGTTTATTAGCAGGCCAGTAACACTTGGATGAAACCTTTTTGAGTAACGTCTTATTAATGTGGTCGTCAAAGTATCGGTCAAAAGAAGAACGGTTATCTGGCCAGAACCACCTGAGACGGTAAGGCTGATGCACCTGAAAATAAAAACAAACAGACTGCAAAAGTTTAGACCCTCCTACGTGCATAATCTGAAAGAATTGAAAACACATTGACTGCAGAATCAAATGGGTGCGGCTTAGTTGTACCCATCGTAGAGAGAATATCCACCTGCTGCAAATATCCAAAAATATTATCCCGCACAAAATGCAAGTCACAGAGGCGTTTTAATTCATTGAAGTACACATACTGCATATGATTTGAAAGGCAGTGTTTGAGATCAAAACGAGAAAAATTTACATCTCCCTCGTAAGAAGCTGCTTCAAACGTGGATACTGCGTCAGCAACTGTTAATAACCGAATGCCGTGGAGAGAGAATTCATCAGAAAGATTGGAAAGAAACTCGAGCGAGGATCTTCCGCGTTCCTGCGCTCCAAAACTGGCATAATCCATGTAAAGAGTTAGTACGTCTCCTTTCATCGAATCAATCCACTGCACAAATTTCTTTGCAGTTAACGGGTACTCAGACCAGTTCGTATCAGAAAAACGAAACTGGACATCCTCACTCAACCCTCGATGCCGCAGTAGAAAAGGAATGTTACCATCATCAAAAACATAACAGCACTGATCTCTGGAATTGTCACTACCTTCAGATATGGCCGCTGAAAAACCAAGCTTTGATAGGCAGCGTGCAATAGTTGCATTATGCACAAGCTCGGTATTAATAAAAGAAGTACTTGTAACACCAAGGTTTCTTAAAAGAGCATCCTTGTGCATTTTGACCTGCCGCACAAACTCATCTTCTCTTTCAAAAAGAGAGGAGAGCGAATTATAATAAGGCGACGATGCAAACTCGACACCTGTTCCTTTAAGTTTTTTAAACGAATCGATCATTTGCGGATGCCACTTGCACTGATCAAACAGCGTGCCTGATAAGTTAAATGTGCAGACAAGCTTCGTATCTCCAACCACCTCATTGGATTGAATATAACCCATGCACACTTTCTCAAAAACAGAGTAGTTAAAAGCCTGGTCAAAATAGAGATCAACAGATGCATCATCCCTGCTGTAACCCTCCTGCGGCCAATACCATCTAACCCTGAACGGCTGATGCACCTGAAAACACAGACAGACAGCTTTCATAAAACACATCCGGAATTTATTTGAAATATTTATCGAGACAATTTCGAACCTCACGCGCGATATCAGGATACGATCTGAACAAGTCTGGCAGATCGATCTTTTTACCCAGTTGATTAATAATCACATCAGTTACAATACCAATAGCAGCAATGAGCTCACCAGAACAATCAAAAACAGGAACTACATCTACAGGCACACCCTGATATAAACCAACAGAAGGTATGGTCTTAATTGCACGCCCCTCTGATAATACCTGTTCAAGAATCGCACCAGTGAATTTATCATCTACCACTTTTCCATTAATAATATGAATACCTTTTTTATTAACGCTTCTCATGGCAACAGGAAGCCCAATTAATTGATGAACAGCCATCGCGATAGCTTCTAACTCCTTTGCTGAAGAATCCTTTGAAATCTTTAAACCTGGCATGAGATTGCAACACCGTAAGCATTAATAAATGAGTCACATTCCTATAAAAAGTTAACCGCAACGGTGATGTTCAGGTAATATTATGTTCAATTTCTTATGTCAATCTTGTAGACTCTCATGATTTTTTACATCGGCTCGAAATATATTCGATAGTTATTTTCCGCACACGGAGTGTGTGACTTCACAGCGAAGTTGTGCAGTTTCTTGACATACAGGAAACTATAAACGCAACCACATTCTCTTGCACTCGACTACTTCGTAGTTGAGAGTTACCAGTTTTCTGCAACAACTTCGTTGTGCAGTTTCTTGACGTACAGGAAACTATAAACGCAACCACATTCTTTTAATACTTATTTTCTGCAACAACTTCGTTGTGCAGTTTCCTGAGGTGCTGTATATCTATGGATTTATATGATAAAGTGATTGAACTCTCGAAGCGGCGTGGATTTTTATGGAATTCTTTTGAAATATACGGCGGTGCTGCCGGATTTTATGACTATGGGCCATACGGAGCTACGCTAAAACGATGTGTTGAAAATATATGGAGAGATTTTTTTGTAGTACAGGAAGGCTTTTTTGAGATAGAATCTCCAACTATTGGTATTGAAGACATATTTGTAGCATCCGGTCATGTTAGCGGGTTCTCTGACCCGTTAACAGAATGCCTCAAGTGTGGTGAAGCTTTCCGGGCAGATCACCTGATAAACAACATAGTAAGTGGTGCTGATGGATTATTGAGTGATGAACTTGAACGGCTGATTAAACTACATCACATCAGATGCCCGGAGTGCGGAGGCAATCTCGATAAAGTGTATGATTTTAATTTGATGTTTAATACAAGCATTGGGTCCGGAGCAGGACGCAAAGCCTATCTTCGGCCAGAAACTGCACAGGGCATGTTCGTTGATTTTCAAAGGCTTTTGCGATTTTATCGTGAAAAACTCCCCTTTGGTGCGACACAAATAGGAAAAGCCTATCGAAACGAGATTTCACCAAGACAGGGTGTTCTTCGACTTAGAGAATTTACTCAAGCGGAAGCTGAGATTTTTATTGATCCAGTGGATAAAACCCATCCCAATTTCAAGGAAGTAGCAGAGAAAAAACTCGCATTATATCCTGCGAGCGTACAGGAAGAAGGGGGCGAGCCAGTTGCTATGCGGCTTGATGAAGCAGTATCAAACGGCATCATAGCACACGAGTGTATAGCATACTACATCAACTTGACTTGTGAGTTTCTCGTTGCCTGTGGTATTGACCCAAACCGGTTGCGGTTGAGACAGCATCGCAATGACGAGATGGCACATTATGCTGCTGACTGCTGGGATGCCGAGGTATACATGGATCGCTTTGGTTGGGTGGAAGTTGTTGGTATTGCAGATAGAACCGATTATGACCTGAAGGCACACATGAAGATGAGCCAGGCACAATTGACTGTATTTAAAGAATATAAAACAGCTCAAAAAAAGGATGTTGTTAAAATAAAGCCAAATATGGCATACATTGGACCAACGTTCAAAAATAAAGCCAAGGAAGTAATCAACGCTCTTCAAAATATTTCTCCGGGAGATATTAAAAACGGTACGGCAATTGTTGACGTTAATGGTGAAGCAATTACTCTCGGGAGTGAGGCATTTTTAATTGAAAGACGTGTTGAGGAAATACGTGGCGAAAACATAGTTCCTCATGTCATAGAGCCAAGTTTTGGGATTGACCGAATAATTTACGCCATTCTTGAGCACAGCTATTTTGAAGAGATGGTAGAAGATGAAACCAGAGTAGTACTCAAGCTTCCAATGAAAATTGCGCCAGTAAAGGTTGCTGTTCTTCCACTGTTAACAAGAGATGAGCTAATCGAACCTTCGAATAGAATAGTCTCCATGCTTAAGAAAATTGGCATTCAAACTGTATTCGATGATAGCGGAACTATTGGACGCAGATACAGGCGAAATGATGAGATTGGCACACCTTATGCAGTAACTATTGATTATGATACACTAAAAGATGAAACTGTAACCATAAGAGATAGAGATACGATGAAACAGGTGCGAGTGTCGATCAAGGGAATTGATTTGAAAATTTCTAATGCCCTAACCCAAGTGCCACTACTATGATAACTATGGCTATGCCAAGCCCCACCATTCGTATGATATGAGATAAGATATTTTGTCTGGCAAGTCTTCCGGAATATGTGCCAAGTACCACAAGCGTTAGAATACTTAATGTGATCGAGGCTTCAAGCATATGGGTTTCCAGTACGAGGAATGGTGCAATTGGAACAAGTGAGCCTGCAAAACTTGAGCCGCCATGTATAAGGGAGTCGATCCGTATTTTTCTTTTTATTTCTCTTTCGAGATGGGTGTTTTTAAGACTGCGAAGCATTGGTTTTGAGAGCATGGCAAGTTTTTGGTACTCAACAGCCCCCTCGGCAAGATACGATCCTACACCATTTGTTAAGGCAAGTGCTACTGCTCCGCCGATGGCAGCATTAATTATAAAAGAGTTACTTACTGGAGTAGCTGAAGCGCCAATTACCACTCCAAGTATAGCAAGAAGCCCATCTATTGAGCCAAGAATAACGTATCGTCCATGTTCAGCCATTATAATAAAACAGATCTATTTACCGTTTACCGCAATAAGATATAAATCCACCTATAC
>RXIJ01000020.1 GCA_004212095.1 Methanosarcinales archaeon
GTTCTTGCTGACACCAACAAAATCCGAAGCCACTTCAACATATCTATACTTGATAAAATATAGCCTCTTCAACACCGTTGTATCCTTCTTAATATGTTTGATGCGTTTGGACAAATCTTGAACCGTCAGGTGTCTCTTTATTTGAATTTGTTCTGTTTTTACCATTGGTACAGTGCATGGCATCTATAAATCTTAAATGTTTAGTTCGTGACTATAATCTGAGGCAACAATGAGGGAAAATAACATATTCAACATTTTCACGGAAGACAGTGATTTCAAGAGTATTCTACGGTTAACGGTTGTAAATCCTTTTGAATATATGTTGGATTAACATGCAACCCTCTAAAAATTTGTGTTTGATGTCAGCATAACATTCCTTGCATCAACAGTTGCCCTGTCACCCAGTTGTGTTGTTCTGTGGGTGGTTCAGATGATTAAGAACCTTTTCTGCTATCCCGGGTCCAATGACTTTTGTAAGCTCTGCGTGTGTGGTATCTGCTATCTGTATAGCGCTCTTGTAGCCTGCATTATAGAGTTTACGTGCTCTTACCCTTCCTATATCTCTGATTTGAATTAGCGGTAAAAGTTCTCTGTGTGCACCATACGTGATGCACCCGGTTAGCTGTTGCATCTGTCCTGCATGGGGGTATCCAAGTGTTCGTGTAATCTCCCCTGCTGCATGTGCAATCCACTGCGCGGTTTCGCTCAAGTTTTTAATATCACCTTCCCCGATATTGTATTTAGTACAGATGTCGTTTTCCGGTGTTTCATTTATCCATTCATATAATAGAGCTGCTGTTTTGACTTCTGCAAGATACCATTCATAGTCGCAGTCGCTGGTTGATGGGAGTAGCTCATTGCAATGGCGTTTGATGAATTGATCTACCCATGTATAGTCGGCTCTTCTCAAATAAAGCGGCCTCATGTCTGGCGTCCTGCAGATTAGCTGCAAAAGAGCAAGGTCGCAGGTTTCACTGTTTTTTGATAGTTCACTGACTATTATATCTGCTGATAATGGGTCAAGGTACAGCTTTGATATAAGGATGCCAAGTTCTGTCTTGTAAAAGTTGTCGTTGCCCCTTATTATCATCTTACTGTCTTCAAGAAATGACAAAACTTTTTGAATCGCTTCGTTTATGCTCCATGTTTGTTGCTGGTGTGCATACAGAGTTCTTGCTATAAAATTGTTAAGTTCTTCTGTTGTTTGTACAAACCCTGTCACGATGAGTGAAAGGATGTGTGTTCGTAGCGATGGCTCACTTGCAAGTTTTGACCATATGGTTTCAGGCTTCCCATGCAGGTAATTGTTCTCTACCCATTCTGCTTCTTTGTAACTTTTAACAATCGTTATTGCTTCGCCATATGGGTCAAGCGCGGGTCTGCCCGCCCTTCCTGCCATCTGTTTATACTCAATCACAGGTACAGGCACAGAGCCGTAATTGGGGTTGTACCGCCTGTACCCGCGTATTACAACCAGTCTAGCTGGAAGGTTCAAGCCTGCCGCAAGTGTTGGCGTGCTTGTAATCACTTTAAGGATACCTTTTCGATAAGCGTCTTCGATTACGGAGCGCTGGCTCGTTGCAAGTCCTGCATGATGGAAAGCTACTCCATTTTCGATGCACGCTGCAAGTGCAATAGCTGCATCTGTTTCACTCGCGGCAAGGAGAGATACTGCTGTTTGTTTTAACTCAAGCAAAAGATTTTCATCGAGATTGTGCTTGATCGCTTTTGCAATTCGTTTAGCACTTCCTTCAGCATTTCTACGTGAACTTTCAAATACAAGGCATTGTCCACCACCATTTAAGGTATCTGTTACCAGATTGACCGTATCGTCTTTATCTACCTGTTTGATACTTTTATTTGTCCCGTCTTTGTATTTTATAACATCTTTGAAAAATGTACCTTCATTTAATTTTACAGGTCTCCAGGTGCTGGTAACAACTCTCGCTTTGAGCCAATCCGCTATTTCTTCTGCGTTTCCGATAGTAGCAGAGAGTGCAATAATTTGGATTTGTTTATTACTTTGAAGCTTGGAAAGTATCACTTCGAGTGTGGGCCCCCTGTTTGCCGAATCTATAAGATGCACCTCGTCAGCCACAACGACTGTTATCTTTGACATCCACGAGGTCCCATTTCTAATCAGTGAATCGACCTTTTCAGAGGTTGCAACAATGATATCGTTGTTTGCAAGCCATTCATCTCTTGAATCGAACTCTCCGGTGGAGATTCCGGCACGTATCCCAATTTCACTGAATTTCTTAAAATGTTCGTATTTTTCTGATGCAAGTGCTCTAAGTGGTACGATATAAAGTGCTTTACCGCCTTTAATTATACTAGTTAGCATGGCAAGCTCTGTTATTAGCGTTTTCCCTGATGCTGTTGGTATTGCTGCAAGAAGGTTCACACCATCAAGGACACCAGTTTTGATTGCTTTTTCCTGTGGTGGATAGAGTTGCGTAAATCCCTGTTTGACATAAAAATTTTTTATTTTTTCAGGAATTCGTAATTCTTGTATGTACATTGTCTGGATAACAATCACACCTCAATACATAAATAGATTGATGGCACGTGTTTAGTAAAGGTAAAATAGAAAAATATATAATAAAAAATGATAAAAGTGCGAAACCTGACAAAGGAATTTAACGGAAAAACGGTGATTAACAGCGTCAGCTTTGAAGTGAAAGAAGGCGAGATATTCGGATATCTGGGCCCTAACAGAGTAGGAGAGACAACAACAATGAAATATCCCTATATTGTACTGGAGAAAATCATGATGGGTTACTAAACAGTATTTTATGATTTTTGTATTTATGTCCACAAATATAATCTTTTCCAGATAGAGTTTTTTTATTGGTGTCGTGGGGCTGTCCAACAATTACCAAACAACTAACAGATGATATTCCCTGCACTGATATAAAAAGCAATTCTTTTTATCACCACCTCGGCACTTTATAGCCCGAGCCAGCACGAACTGTGAAAATACATCCTAAAAATTTAAGGTTTTCGAATACAAGCTAAATAAAACCTAAAAGCTTTTATTGCAGCACGTACAACTATTCTTGGGTCCTAAAAACGAGGTGATGGTGAGAAATGGCGATAAGATGCGGCCGGAGGTGAATAAAGAGATGTACAAGAAGCTTAAGGAGACTGTTGAATGACCTTTTGATAACATCAAGCAGAACCTGAAGTTCCATGAATTCTTGACGCGTGGGCTTCGGATTTTGTTGGTGTCAGCAAGAACACAGGTTATATTTGGTAAGAACGATTGGAATGAAGAAGTGTACGATGGCATAATACCAAAAGATGCTGAGGGTATTTTAAAAAAAGATTGCCAGAGCAAACAACATCTAATACTAAAAATCTCTGGTCATTTGGAAAAGCGGTCATCTATAAAAAATACCAGTAAACTTAGGGCAAATACCTTTGGTTTTTATCCAATAAACGGACGATCAGTTATTGTTTTCGTAAGCGTTCAAAAAAAGAGGATATCCGATGTTTCTTAAAACGGTCGAAAGGCAAACCCGAAAGGAAGGATTATCACAACACCGGATAACTTTAGTTCTCACAAGGCAAAAATAGTACAGGAATGTGCGGAGAAACCGGATATTGTACTTGTGTACCTTCCCTCATATTCTCCGGATCTCGAATCCAATTGAATATATCCGAAAAAGCATCAAGAAAGTCATTTCACGCGAGTTTATTGTAGATTTAAATCACATGGAAGAGATAATCAGTGATAAGTTTCGAAAATATTCATCACAGATTAGCTTTGCGAAGGGGTGGATTGAAAAGTTTATTGATGAGGACATAAGTTAGAAATATTAGGTTCGTGACTATAATCCATGCAATACATCCTTATAGCCTCATGCACCATACTGCTCAGTATGGCAAGTTACAAGAGGATAGTAAAAGCTGTAATAAAAAAAGCTGATGTCCTTCTTGAAGTCGTCGATGCCCGGTTTCCCGACGAGACACGAAACAGCGAGGTTGAGATTGACATAGCACGTGCAAAGAAGCCGTTCATAATAGTCCTTAACAAATGTGACCTTGTATCAAAGGAAAAACTTGAGAAGGCTAAATCCCGGCTGTCAAAAATTGCACCCACGGTCTTTGTGTCTAGTAAGGATAGGTCCGGAACAACAATGTTGCGGCACAAGATACTTGAAATCGTCAACATAAGAGAGCGCGAGATACTGGTTGGCTCACTTGGTTATCCTAACACAGGCAAGTCATCGGTGGTTAATGCTGTTATAGGGAAACACAGTGCTGGTACATCCTCAATATCCGGACATACAAAAGATGTGCAGCATATTAAAGCGGGTTCTCGTATCAGGTTCATTGATACGCCCGGGGTGATTCCTTTTGACGAGAATGACGAGACTGTTCAGGGGTTGCTTGCAGTAAAGGATTCAACTCACCTGAGAGACACAATTGGCGTCGCTTTGAAGATTATCGAGAAAATGTGCGATGAAAATAAAACAGCCTTGGAACATTTCTATCATGTCATAATAGATAGGAAGAATTCTTATGAGGTGCTTGAACTGATTGGCAGGCAGAGAAACTTTTTGAAAAAAAAAGGTGAGGTTGATGAGACAAAAGCTGCCATCGTGGTAGTTAATGACTGGCAAAAGGGACGGCTAATGGTTTAAGCAGATTATTCTACAACTGTTTCGTGAATTTCCTTTACCCTCCCCACCTGACCATTTTCTAATTGAACCTTTATTCCATGTGGATGATTGGAAGAGTTTGTCAGTATTTTCTTTATAATACCCTGGGTTATTTTCCCATTCCTCTGGTCCTGTTTTAGTACAATTCCCACGCTTAATCCTGGTTTGATGTTTTTTCTGTCATTGCCTTCGTTCATGGTGGAATATAGGTTTCTCGTTATTTAAGCATATACATGTGGATTTCATACGCTACAACGCTTGGAGGAAGAAGTGGCAGTATGAGCTACTAAGGTTAAAAAAAAGAAATGTTGATACGCAAAGATACAAACAATTTAATAGACCAGCTTTTCAAAAACTGTACGACTTCGTTGTAAAGTTTCTTGATAACATTAAATATTAAAGATGCCAGGATAAAGATGTCAATCCTTGTGTACTTAAGTTTAGTGATGCGATTCTTTACCTTCTATGCGTGCTTCGTGTTTTTTGTACACTTCATCCACTGCGAGCAAACATGTTTCACATATGCGTTTTATCTCATCTGTGCTGTATGGTTCTTCAAAATTTGGTATGCTGATTGTTGCTTTGTACAGCAGGATACCTTTACTTGAAGTAGTCCCACACAGGTCACATTTACTACCTCCTATCTGCTCACGTGTTTTATTTGCCTGATGAAGCCGTTTTGTGCACTCTTCGCATAATCCTTTCCATGTTCCTTTTGGATAGCTTTTTCTAAACTTTGGTACAAATATTTTGACAGGGCACAGTGTCGGTCTGCTTACCCCGCATAAATCACAATCTGCCATATTTTATTCACCTCACATTCCAATAGTTGCTGCTGCGTTCATTGCCCAGTCAAGGAATGGTGCTGGATATATGCCTATTGCAAATATTGCAATAATAGCTACGAGCATTGCAAGCAGGTACGCACGCGGTTCTTTGAGTGTTTCGCCTGCTGGTGGGAGCACATACATATATTTCACAATCCTTGCATAATAATAAAGTGAGACGGCACTGTTCAGTATGGCAACTACCACAAGCGCAATATATCCTGCCTGTATAGCTGATGAGAATAGGAAGAACTTACTCACAAAGCCTGCGGTTGGTGGTATGCCTGCAAGAGCAAAGACAAATATTAACATGGCTAAGGCTGTATAAGGAGCACGCTGGGACAGTCCTGCAAAATTTTTAAGATAGTCAGCGTTTTCAACATTCTTGTTCCTGGTCCACATCATGTGGGTAACAGCCCCAACAGCAATGAAAGCACCTGATTTCATGAATGCATGGCTTAATATGTATAACATCCCCGCACCCATCGCAAGAGGCGTCATTATAACAAAAGCCATGGCAATGTAGCCTGCCTGTGCTACTGATGAATATGCAAGCATGCGTTTAATGCTTTTTTGTGATATTGCCACAACGTTACCATAAGTCATTGTTATAATTGCGAGTATGAAAAACACACTTTGAAGGTCAAGTCTCAATGCTATAAGCGCAACAATAAACACCTTGAATGCTGCAACAAAACCCATTTTCTTTGAGCCTGCTGCAAGCATGGCAGAGATCATTGTTGGAGCACCTTCATAAGTATCCGGTGCCCACATGTGGAAGGGAACAAGTGCCATCTTGAAAGCAAAGCCTGCAATCAGGAAAACTAAGATTGCAATACCTGCTGCGTCTAGAATTCCGTTTACTGCTATGTATGCCGATATTCCTTCGATGTTTGTGGTGCCTGTTACTCCATACAGAAGTGAAAGGCCAAACAACATAATAGCTGATGAAACACTACCTATGATGAAGTATTTCATCGCTGCTTCCAATGATTTCGGATTCGTTTTGTCAAATCCGGCAAGGACATAAGTGGACATGCTTGCAAGTTCAAATCCAATAAAGAGTGTTACAAGGTCATTGGATGATGCAACGATCATCATACCAAAGGTTGCAAAGAGCAACAAACCATAGTATTCATCCTGATACTTGTTATTTTCATAGCGTTTTATAGATGCTATCACAACGATCAGTGAAACAGCAAGGAACACCAATTTAAAGAATTGTGAAAGTGAATCGATAGCGTATGCTTCATAGAAATATATACCAGCTCTTTCACTGGTTGATAAAACACCACTTTTCAGTATGTAAACGATGGAAGCGATAAGAGCTAATGCACTGATGCAGCCAAGTCCTTTTTTGACACGCAGTGGCAGGAACAGTCCGAAAAATACAACGATCAATCCTGTAAGAACAACGATCAACTCAGGTATAAGAGGTGAGTAGTTCATATATTTGCCCCCGCGAGTACCATATTAGCACCTGCATGCATAACATCCCATACCAAGTCCGGTTTTATTCCAAAGTAGATCACAAGTAGTAAGAGTATTGCCATTGAGATCATCTCGTATCTTGCCATATCATGAACATCTCCAAGTTTTTCATTGAATACACCAAACATTGCCCTTTGTATTGCCCATAGATGGTAGGCAGCAGTAACTGCGATTCCTCCGAACACTGCTATTAACACATAGACATAAAGAGTTGTAACAGCGCCTGCAAGTATCGTAAATTCTGCTATAAATCCACTCATTCCAGGTAGTCCAAGAGATGCAAGGAATCCACCTAGCATCAAAAAAGTAAGTTTTGGCATCTTTTTTACAAGCCCTCCAAGATCATTTATAATTCTTGTGTGAGCTCCATGTTGTATTATTCCACAGGACATAAACAAAATACAAGTAATCAGTCCATGTGAGAACTGCTGGTACATGGCACCTGTTACAGACAATGGCACAAGGCTTACAAATCCAAGCGTGACATAACCCATGTGACTGATACTGGAATATGCTACCATCTTTTTTAAGTCCTTCTGGGCAAGTGCAAGGAAAGCTCCGTATACAATGCTCACAACAGCAATGATTGCAATTACGGTTATTATCATTGAGGTGTTTGTTGTATTTGGAAGCATGGGCAGCATTACTCGAAACAGCCCATAGCCTCCCATCTTAAGAAGAAGAGCTGCAAGGACGACACTGCCTGCGGTTGGTGCCTCCACATGTGCATCTGGCAGCCATGTATGGAATGGAACAGCCGGCATCTTTACAAGAAAGCCGAATAGCAATGCAAAGAATATGATATCTTTTATTGCTGGATCAAATCCGCTGTACATCCCTATCAAATAAGCTATATCAAAGCTTGGTACGCCTGTTTTTGCAAGAGCAGTGAAATACAAGCTGAAAATGCCAAGAAGCATGACCAGACTTGCAACATGTGTATATATAAAGAACTTAATCGCTGCATAGTTCTTGCGAGGGCCTCCCCAGATGCTGATCAAGAAATACATTGGTATAAGGGTAACCTCCCAAAATATGTAAAACATGAAGAAGTCGAGTGAAGAGAACACTCCAAGAACTCCAACCTGTTCAAGTAGCAGTAATCCATAGAATTTACTTGCCTGTTTGGTTTCACCAAATGCAAATAGAATCGTTAGAGGGATTACAATGTTTGCTAACAGAATCAACGGCATACTGATGCCGTCCACGCCTACAGCGTATTTGATACCAGCAAGCGGTATCCAATCGTATGATTCTACTACCCACATCTTGGAAGGATCAAGCTGGAAGTACATCTTAACCGTTATAAGCAGCGGTATGATCGAGGCGATTATTGCTGCATATCGCGCTTGATTTCTTGTTTTAGAGATAAATGCGATGATCGCACCGATTAAAGGTATTACGATCATCAATGATATCAGTGGTAGACTCATAGTATACCTCCTTGTAACAGTAGGATCAGTACGACAACACCGGCCACAACGAAGGCAGCATAGTGTTGTACTACTCCTGTTTGTATACGCCTGATGAATTCTCCAATGGTGATAATGACATAACTTATGCCATCAATAATGCCATCAATGATCCTGCGATCGATAAATTCTCCAAGCAACGCAAGTACTCGGTATACGATTGTTATTGCTATGAATTCAATGTATATCTTCTGCTGATAGTAACGGTTTAGCAGTAAATTGTATATGGGATTTCTTTTGGATACGATGCTACTCATGTTAATGACTCTCTTACTATATATTAGCCATGAAATCACAAATCCAAGCACTCCAACGATGATTGGCATGTAGAACAATATGGTGGGAGGATGTGCGTGTTCTGTTGCAATATGGTGGCCGCCGATCGCTGCCGCGTCTTCTATCAAATTCTCTGAATAGGTGTGTTCTAAGAAGCCTCCGAATGCTCCATGTGCCACAAGCCCAAAGACCAGTGCAAGTATTGCAAGAATGATCAAAGGAACGGTCATTGAAGGTGGCGATTCGTGTGCATGGTAATTTGTTCTTGGCTTTCCAGCAAACGCCATAAACCAGAGTCTGTAGGTATATATGCTGGTTAAAAGAGCTGCTATGATGCCCATAGCATAGAGTGCCATACTACCTGTATGTATCCCATAAGCATATGTTCCTTCTATGATTGCATCCTTACTGAAGAAGCCAGCCGTCGGTGGTATTCCTGTTAGGGCAAGAGATGCTATAAGCATGGTGATGGCTGTTATCTTCATCTTACTGAATGCTCCACCCATCTGGCGTAAATCCTGGAGTCCGAGACCGTGAATCACACTGCCAGCGCACAGGAAGAGCAGTGCTTTGAAAAACGCATGACTGATAAGGTGAAACATCGACACGCCTACTACTTCAGCCCCTATTACGATTCCTGTTCCGAGTGCGAGCATCATGTAACCAAGTTGACTTACTGTAGAATATGCAAGCACCCGTTTGATGTCGTTCATCACAAGCCCCATGGTGGCTGCAAAGATTGCTGTGAAACCTCCAATGTATGCTACAACTGTGAGTGCATCAGGGGAAGCAAGGAAAATCGGGAATGTACGTGCCACTAAATATACACCTGCTGTAACCATGGTTGCAGCGTGAATGAGCGCTGAAACCGTTGTTGGACCTTCCATCGCATCAGGCAGCCATATATGCAGAGGGAACTGGCCACTCTTACCTACTGCGCCTCCGAAAAAGAGAAGTGTTATTACTGTTAGCTGACTCGGCGGTATGTGTCCGATTGCTGCAAACATTGTCTGGAATTGTAGGAGGTATGCTCCATCTGGTATTTGGAAATCTCTAATGTTTAAATAGAGTATGATAATCCCTGCAAGGAACAGTACATCACCTACTCGTGTTACAAGAAAAGCTTTTTTTGCGGCTGCTGCTGCTGTTGGTTTGCGATACCAAAATCCAATAAGCAGATACGAACATAAACCAACAAGCTCCCAAAAGATGAAAAACTGGAGTATGTTATCTGATAAGACTACTCCCAGCATGGCTGTTGTAAACAGTGCTGTTTCTGCAAAGTATCTTGGCTTTGCATGATCGTGTGACATATATCCAACTGAATATACATGGATTAGGAAACTTACAAAAGATACCATGCACAGCATCACTGCTGCAAGAGGATCAATTAGTATCCCAAAGTTAAGTATGGCAAACCAGGGCCATGACTGTTCTACACAGCCTGAAGGATATATTTCTATTAGAATACCTGCTGATATGACAAATGCGGAAAAAACTGCAATGACGGATAAAATTCCTCCATTAGCAGGAAATTTCTTCCCAAAAAATAACGTCAGTACAAAAGCAATTACTGGTAATAGTATGATTAGATATGCGAAATCTTGGAACATTTTACCACCTCAGGATGTTGATATCATGAAGATTGATCGTGTCTCGTACCCTGAACAATGCTATTAATATTGCAAATCCAATAGCTGCTTCTGCTGCTGCTATAGCAATTGAAAACAGTGCGAACACCTGTCCTGTGCTGTTTCCGTGATAGCTTGAAAATGCTATTAAATTGAGATTTGCAGAATTCAACAATATCTCAATACACATTAGTATTCTGATACCATTTCTCTGTGAGAGTACACCGTATATTCCAATCGCGAATAGCACGCCTGATAAAAGAATGTAATAGTTAAGTGGAACCATTATTCACTGTCTCCATTTTTACGAGCAAGATATATAGCACCAATCAATGATGCAAGCAGAAGGATGGAGAGCACCTCAAAGGCAAGTATAAAGTCCTTGAATATGGCGTTGGCAATCAATGGAAGTGTAAGATATGTTGGCTCTCCAAATTTTATTCCAACAACTGATATGGCATACGCACCAAGAAATGTGATGGCAATGATACCTGATATGAATTTATAGACCAGTCCCATTGTATCCATTTTATGGCACCTCCGATCTGCGTGTTAACATTATTGCAAATAGAATCAATGTAACCACCGCCCCAACATACACCAGTACCTGTATAGAGGCAACGAACTCTGCGTTCAATGTAACATACATTGCAGCAAGAGCTATCATCAAACCTGCAAGATACACAGCACTGTGGACGATGTTTTTTGCATGCACTACCATCAATGAACAGAAGACTGCTGCTGCTCCAATGATGATAAACACAAACAAACCTAAATCTGGATTGGTTAATAACATATTTTTTTCACTCCGTAACTAACAGTCTGTCAGGGTCGTATACTAAAGTATCTCTGCCCCGCTGTGCGAGTTCATATTCGCCGGTCATTTGCATAGCATCCATGGGACATGTGTCTACACAGAGACCACAGAACATACACTGTCCAATATTTACCTGTGGATACCAGCCTTTGTTGTGCCGCACTATTTGTATGGAATTATTAGGGCAGTTCATTTCACAGATACCGCATCCTATACATTTGTTTTTATCTACAGAATGAAGCCCTCTGAATCTTTGTGTTATCTCCATTCGCTCGTAAGGATACTGAACAGTAACTACCGGGCGATTACCAATCTTGAAGAAGTGTTTTATCGTAACCACAAGTCCCTTTATTATGCCAAGCATCAGCCAGTTTCGGTTTATCCATGTCATTACAACACGCCTCCTGCAACAAGAAGTCCGGTTATAAACAAGTTAAGTAAAGCAAGAGGTATCATCACTTTCCATCCAATGCTGAGTATCTGGTCAACCCTGACTCTTGGAACCGTACCACGCAACCATATTGTAAAGAATACGATTGCCAGTACTTTGATTGTGAACCATCCAACCGACATGATAACTACTGGAATTCCTGGTATCAGTGGTCCCTGCCATCCGCCAAAGTATAACGTTGCCATAATAGCTGAAATACCAAAAAGATGCGCATATTCAGCAAGGAAGAAAAAAGCGAATTTCATGCCGCTGTATTCTGTGAAAAAACCAGCTACAAACTCCGATTCAGACTCGTGAAGGTCAAATGGTATTCTGCTCATTTCAGCAATAGCAGCTATCAAAAAAATAATGAAACCGAGTGGCTGGAGAAACACAAACCATGTCTTTTCGCCCTGCGCTAGCACAATATCCTGCATGCTGAGTGATCCTGTGATTAACACCACTCCAATTACCGTAAGCACCATTGGAATCTCGTAGCTGATATCCTGTGCTACAGCACGGAGTGATCCAAGAAGTGCGTACTTGTTGTCTGATGCCCACCCGGCAATAAGTACTCCAACAGGTGATATTGCTGATATAGCCATGATGTAAAGTATACCCACAGGCAGGTCTGATACGATAGCGCCCTGTCCAAATGGCATAGGAATAAACACAAGAATTGATGGAACAAATACGATTAATGGTGCAATAAAGTATAGCCATTTATCAGCACGTTTTGGCGTTATGTCTTCTTTGGTAAGTAGCTTGATACCGTCAACAATCGGCTGCAACAAACCATGCGGACCGGTTATCATTGGGCCACGTCGAACCTGTATATGGCCAAGCACTTTTCGCTCCATCCAGGTAAAGAACATCACCATCAGAGACACCTCAACCAGAATAAGTATTGCTATAAAAAGTACGATTATAATCTTTGGTACGATTGAATCTCCAAATGAAATTCCAACCAGGCTTAACAGGTATACGATATTATCATAAATAGTCTGAGTCATCGGTCAACATCTCCTAAACAAATATCAACGATTCCAAATACAGCTACCAGATCAGAAATTTTTAGACCTTTGACCATTTGTGGCAGAGCTATGAGATTACAGAATGATGGCGAGCGAATCTTAACCCTGTACGGATGCTCACTCCCATCGCTTACAATATAAAATCCAAGCTCGCCTTTGGGTGCTTCTATGCGGCTATACGATTCACCTCTTACCGGTTTAAATATTCTTGGAAAATACGGTGTGCTGACAGGGCCTTGTAGACGCTCAATAGCATCAAGAGCCTGTTCTGCAATATGCAGCGATTCACGCATTTCATCCATTCGTACGACATATCGTGCATAAGTATCACACTCATTTCTGGTGCACACCTTAAAATCAAGTTCATCATATACAGAATATGGGTCATCCTTTCTTATATCATAGGAAACACCTGAACCACGAAGCATCGGCCCTGTAACTCCATAATTTATGGCATCTTTGGGATTGAGCATTCCAATGCCCTTCAGTCTCATCTTAACAATCTCATTATCATTAAGAAGTTCGGCATACTCATCGATTCGAGATGGCAGTTCTTTTAAAAGTGCCCGTGTTTTATCAATAAATCCTTCCGGAATATCCCCGCGCACTCCACCGGGTCGAATATAGTTAAAAGTTATTCTTGCACCCGAAAGAGACTCAAACAGTTCAAGTATATTATGTCTATCACGGAAGCAATACATAATAGGGGTGCTTGCTGCAAGATCAAGGAAGAGTGTGCCTGTAAAAAGCATGTGGTTCACAATTCTTCCAAGTTCCATCACAAGAACACGTAGATATTCTCCTCTCCGCGGAACAGTGATACCTGCTAAATCCTCCACTGCTTTGGTGTAAGCATAGTTATTGGTCATTCCTGAAATATAATCAAGACGATCAGTATATGGTACGAATTGAAGATACGATCTGCTTTCTGCAATTTTCTCCAGACCGCGATGAAGTTGACCCAATACCATTTCAGTATCCTTGATAGTTTCTCCATCCATTCGTAATACAAAACGCAGAACACCGTGAGTACTTGGATGTACAGGACCAACATTTATGGTGAACTCTTCAGTTTCTGTCATGCAAGACCTCCTTTCTCAATAACTTTGAAGCATCAGTTGTTACCACATCAGAACCATCCTCTCCAATAATCACATACTGATCAATCGTAAGATCGTAATCTTTTCGAAGCGGGTACCCAATCCATCCTTCTGGCAGAAGAATCCTTCGAAGATCCGGATGATTATCAAATGTTATGCCAAGTAAATCGTATGTCTCTCGCTCCATCCAGTCTGCCCCACGCCATACTGACGTGACGGAATTCACAACCGGCATACTTCGATCGATTTTAACCTTTAATACCACATTTTCTTTACGAGTGTACGACCATAGATGATACACCACTTCCATCCACTCAACATAATCCACACCTGAGATCATGGAGAGGTGATCAAATCCCGACTCATATAAGAATCCACACACATCAACGAGTGATTCTTTTTTTATCAGCATGCCTTCCTTTCCATCATTCTGAGTATAAGTTTCAACAACAACTTCTTCAAATCTGTTTTTAACATCATCAGTAGTGCTCATTTATTAAACCCCCATTCAATGCCAATGCCTTCTTCTTTGATGAGTTTTCGAAGCTGGATAAAGCCGTAGAGCCATGCTTCAGGTCTTGGTGGACATCCTGGAATATATATATCCACAGGAATGATCTGATCAACACCCTTAATCACTGAATAGGAGTCCACGAATGGACCTCCTGAGATAGCACAGCTTCCAACAGCAATCACCCACTTGGGCTCAGCCATCTGCTCATATAACCGTTTCAAACGCGGCGCCATTCTCTTCGAAAGTGTTCCTGCCACAAACAACAACTCAGACTGTCTTGGGGTTGCCCTGAATACTTCACTGCCAAAACGAGCAAGATCGTAATGACTCATACTCACAGCCATCATCTCAATAGCACAACAAGCAAGCCCTGACGTAACAGGCCATATCGATGTAAGACGGCCCCAGTTAATAATCTGATCAACAGCAGCCAGAATAATATTCTGGTCTCTCTTTTTAGCACGGTCCCCTGAATAAAGCAGCGTATTTACAAGATCTGTACTTCTTAGATCTGCTGCTGCACTGACCTTCTTTGCTCTAAACTTATCAGTATCTACTGAATCCACTCGAGTGCCTCCTTTTTCACAAGATATACAAGACCTATACCCAATATCCCAATAAAGATAAACATTTCAACAAAGCTGACAAATCCAAGCTCTCTGAACTGAACAGCCCATGCATACAAGAATATCATCTCAACATCGAAGATAAGAAATGCAATTGCATAAAGATAATACTGGACGTTGTGGTAAATTTTGGTATCGCCAATCGTTATCTCACCGCATTCATAAATATCACTTTTAACTGCTGATGGAACAGATGGTCGTAATAATCGAGATAAAAAAAAAGCAATGAAAACAAAGGCAACACCAACGATTGTTAACATAGCAACTGGAAGATAGTTATCGACAACGCTCATCATAATAAATTGTTAGTTGAGCTAATGGTATAAAAAGATTATGAAACTATTTCATCGCTCAGGTCCACCGCATAGATACTTGTGGATGAATTGGAAACTATCTATAAACCTAAAAATATTCAGTCCATTATTTGTACAATGTGAGTACAGCTATTATAGCCTGGTTCTACAGGATTAACATCTGCTCATAATGTGAGTGGAAGTAAACGAATCTTTATAATCTTCAACCGACCACCAGATGCAAAAACGCTAATCACTCTTTTTTAGTGTCTCAAAGAACTCATTATTGGTTATAAGATTTAGATCGATACCAAGCTCCTGTGGCGAATAGCCAAACGCAAGACCAAGAAGTTGAGAATAATGCAAAACCGGAATATTGTATTCTATACCAAGTTTTTCCTTGATTTCTGCCTGTCCACTGTCAAACTGGAGGTGGCAGAACGGGCATGCATTCACGATGCAGTCAACACCTGCTTCTTTGATGCGGGCAAGTTTGTGATTTAGCATCGCAAGAGACTGGTCAAGAAGTGCAGACCTGACACCACCTCCTGCCCCGCAGCACACCATCTTGTCCGGATAATCGATGCTCTTTGCACCTGTAGCTTCGATTAGTTCATCAAAGAATGTTGGATTTTCCGTACTTCCAAGCTTTCGTTCCGCTGATGGTTTTACAAGATGGCATCCGTAATGCAGAGCAACGTTAAGGTTTACTGGTCTTTGAATCATCTTCGTTATTTTTTGAGGTCCAAGCTCATCATAAAAGAGCTCAATAATGTGCCTGACATCCACACTCCCTTTGAAGCTTTTACCGATAGTATCAAGATGGAAATTTATGCTCTTTTTGAGTGTGTGATCTTCTTTTAGTTCGCGATTAGCATCTGCAAGAGATGCGTAACACCCATTGCAAATGGTCAGGACATCGCGCTCCATTTCTTCCGAGAGTATAATATTCCGGCTTGCAAGTGTGAGCCATGTTGTTTTGTCAAACGATCTAAATACACCCGGTGCAGGACAACACGATGCACCTTTTAGATCCACCCAATCGATGTTCAATTTGTCAAGGCATAGTTTAGTAGCTTTTTCGATTCCAGGATATCGGTTTGGAGTAATACAACCAAGGTAGAGAGATAATTTTTTCATCGTAATTATTCCTCTTGCCCTTCAGCCACAAGCTCATCAAATTTGCATGATTTTAAGATTGTCTGCACATCAAGAAGTGCGTCCGGATACTTGTGAACAGTTTCCGGAAGAGCTTCCATTCCAAGTTTCTTTCGTTTTTGTTTTACTGCATCGTTAATCGGCACAGCATGACCGTATTGCAGCACCAGTTGACTTACTCTTCTGTGTTCCGGGAGTATGCAACCATCATGTACTGTGATTGTTCTGATTGCAAGGATTGCATCTGTTATCTTAATCTGGCGCGGACAGCGTTCCTGACAGGTATAACAGGTCGTACACATCCAGAGATTTATATCTTTCAGTACCCTCTTGTTTACCCGAGCCATTCTAACAATCTTTCGTGTGACCATACTTGTGTAGCGACCCGATGGACAACTTCCACTGCATGTGCCGCATTGCATACAGGTAAGTAGCTCAGAACTCACATCTTTTAATACATTTGCTGCATCTGTTTGGTCCATTTTTATTCTACCTTCTCAATCTTTAATCTGTGCCATCTCGCTTAGGCGTTCATTGTATATATGGCATTGCAGTTTATGAAGCCCCAATGACACTCCCCGTTCTGAAAAACGAGGCATCCGCGGGAGGATGATCGCGTGGCAGATGTGGGATGAACGAGTGTATATTTGCATAGAGTGGCGCGAGTTTTAATTACCGTTTTCAGCATATTTTTCAGCATATATAACATTGCGGTCAAATGAAGTAATGCATCGCAGGAGTTGATTCTGTTCAACTTGATTATGCGCGGCTCCTATGCGAAATAAGAAAATCTTCTAGTTCTTTGAAATTTCTTGCAATTCTATTCTTTAGAGCACCCAAAATCATAGGGTTATCTAGGTCTGACATAAGTGTTCTTGAGTCCGTTTTGAGACCAATACATTCTTTCCCCATAGCATAAGCATACCCGATCTCAACGCACGCCC
>RXIJ01000103.1 GCA_004212095.1 Methanosarcinales archaeon
CCAGCAATTGAGTGCATAGAAAACATGTATCAAACTTCAATAGCAAGAGAACCTGATTGCGTTTATGTTTTCCTATACGTTAAAAAAGAATGCTAAAAGCTCATTTTCATTTGGGGGATAGTTCATAGCAAATGTGTGATCATAAATAAAAGGAATTAATGATGAAAGCGATTATTCTTGCTGCAGGAGAAGGAATCAGATGCAGACCACTAACATTTACAAGATCAAAGGTGATGCTGCCAATCGCAAACAAACCAGTGATTGAGTATGCGGTTCGTGCACTTTATGCCAATGGAATTGTCGATATTATCATCGTTGTAGGGTATGCGAAAGAGCGCATCATGAACTACTTTGGTAATGGAAAAGATTTTGATCTGAATATTGAATATGTAGAGCAAAAACAACAACTTGGTACAGCTCATGCAATAAATCAGGTAAAAGATTTAATCGATGATGAATTTCTTGTATTAAATGGGGACAATCTTGTCAGTACAAAGACAATCGCAGACCTCATTAGAAGACATGAAGGCGGTATATCGATCCTGACAGCAGCAAGTTCCAATGCCGTTGGATGTGCAATCGTTGAAGAAACGAATACAAAGGTGAAAGAGATTGTCGATGGACAGAAACTAAAAAAGGTTAGCAATATCAATACCGGAATTTATATACTGAATCCGGATATTTTTAATGCAATCAGGGAGACACTTCAGTCAAATATTGGCGAGTTTGGGATCACAGACTCGATACAGAACATGGTTGATGAAGGCTACAATGTGCATGCATACAAAACAAATCACGCATGGATGGATGTTGCACATTCATGGAACCTGCTTAATGTAAATGCACGAATTCTTGAGGATATTTCAAGATCGGTACATGGAACAATACACGGCACAATCAAAGGTCAGGTAGCAATCGGCAGTAATTCAATCATTAGATGGAGTTCTTATATTACAGGTCCTGTAGTTATAGGGAAAAACTGTGATATCGGTGCAAACGTGGTCATTGCTCCATCCACATCCATAGGAGACAATGTCACAATCGAGCCGTTCACATATATTAAAAACAGTGTAATCTTCGATAATGCCTACATCGGTTCACAGAGCACCATAAAGAATTCTATTATTGCAGAGAACAATATAATTGGCAGTCATTTCATTACAGATACCGGGAAGAAGCTGTTGATAGAAACTGGTGGAAACCTGTATCACGCAGATGAGCTTGGCACCATACTTGGAGATAATAGTATCATAGGGGGCAATGTTTCCACGATAGCAGGAACGCTTATTGGAACAGATTGTAGAATTGAAACCGGTACTGTCATTCGAAAGCAGATACCAAGCCACTCGCTGGTGATGCATTAGATGTGTGGCATTGTAGGGTATCTTGGTTCAAGTTCCGCACAGCCAGTTCTTTTCGATCTTCTGAAGAGATTAGAATATCGTGGATATGATTCTGCTGGTATTGCCATTATGAACGAGAGCATCAATGTATTCAAGACAAAGGGGAGTGTTGACGATCTGATATCAGTCACTCCAGATCTTAAAGGGTGCAGCGGTATTGGTCACACAAGATGGGCAACACATGGAAAGGCATCATCTGAAAATGCGCATCCACATTGTTGCGATACTGATAAAATCGCTGTGGTCCATAATGGAATCATTGAAAACTATATAGAACTCAGGGAGAAGCTGATTAATTCAGGACACGAATTCAGATCTGAAACAGACACAGAGGTGCTTCCACATCTGATTGAGGAGCATTATAATAACGATCTTGAATCAACCGTTAGACATGCACTATCAATGGTTCGTGGATCGTATGCACTTGCTGCAATAAGCTCCAATGATCCTGATAAAATCGTAGTAGCAAGAAAGGATAGCCCTCTTGTTCTTGGACTTGGTGAGACTGATTTTTTTATTGCATCTGATGTTTCTGGTATCCTAAAATATACAAAAAATGTAATTTTTTTGAATGACGGGGAGATTGCAGTAATCAGTCATGATGGGGTGAAGATTACAACACTCAGTGGAAAAACGGTTGATAAAAACATTGAAACGATTGAATGGGATGCCAAATCCGCAGAAAAAAGCGGGTATGCACACTTCATGCTAAAAGAGATCTTTGAACAACCAAACGTTATCCGTGAAACATTTTCAGGAAGAATGTCCTCAGAAGGAGTTAATCTTGAGGTGGCAGTGCCAGATGCAAGGCGAATCATCATCACAGCATGCGGAACCTCATACCATGCAGGACTGTTTGGGAGATATGTGATCGAGCGGTTTGCCCGTATCCCTGTGAATGTTGAGATTGCATCTGAATTCAGGTACATCAATCCGATTGTTGATTCCAATGATTTGGTGATAGCGATTACCCAATCAGGGGAGACTGCAGACACCTTTGCAGCAGTGAGAGAAGTTAACCTTGAAAAAAGCCAGAAGTTTAGTATCGTCAATGTACCTGGAAGCAGCATCACGCGAGAGTCTAACAATATCTTCACAAGAGCAGGACCTGAAATCGGGGTTGCTGCTACCAAATCATTTACCTCTCAGCTTGCTGTACTGCTTTTATTAGCAGTGCAACTTGGAAGAGTAAGAAAAAAAATGTCAACCGCATGTGTAAATGACTTTGTTTATGAATTAAAGCAGATAAGTGGTAAAATTCAGCAGGTATTAAACGAAGCACACCACACTAAGGAATGCGCTCAGGTCTTTGCCGATTCTGACCAGTTTTTATTTATGGGAAGGGGCGCAAACTATCCAATTGCTCTTGAAGGTGCCTTGAAATTAAAAGAGATCTCATACATTAAAGCAGAGGGCTTTCCTGCGGGTGAATTAAAGCATGGACCGCTTGCATTAATCTACGATGGAATTCCAGTAGTAGCGATTGCAACAGAGGGTGTGGCATACGAGAAGATGCTTGGTAACATCAAGGAAATAAAAGCAAGAGGCGCCATTGTTATTGGTATTGCTAATGAAAGCGATACCGAGATAAAAAAGTATGTGGATCGTGTGCTTCGCATACCTGATGCCAACCCATGGATCTCACCTCTACTCTCCTCGGTTGTGCTTCAGTTGTTTGCATACTATGTTGCAGACTGTAGGGGATGCGAAATCGATAAGCCAAGAAATCTTGCAAAGAGTGTTACGGTTGAATAGCTGCAAAGCTTGCGCTTTGCAGAGATAATATATAATTCTTGATTGCGAGAGCACTGCACAACTTCGTTGTGCAGAACCGCCCACGAAGTGTGCGGAAACAACTCTCGATTGCGCTAGCAATCGAGTTTCTACACGTTCAAAAAATTAAAAATAATCTTGAGACCTGCTGGTGTGAGCACAGATTCCGGATGAAATTGCACACCCTCTATGGGATACTTGTTGTGGCGAATTCCCATGATTAAATCATTTTCAGTTTTTGCAGTAACTACAAACTCTTCCGGAAGAAAGGTAATGGCAAGTGAGTGATAACGTGCGGCCTCAAACGGATTCTCAATTCCTTTATAGATGCGTCTACAATCGTGGTATATGCTGGCAGTTTTGCCATGAATCGGACCATCTGGTGAATGGCTGACTTTGCCGCCAAAAGCTACTGCAATTGCCTGGTGACCAAGACAAACTCCAAGCTGCGGAATATCAGTGAAATGCCTAATTATTTCGATACAATTGCCAATATCTCGATTGTTGGAAGGATTGCCGGGTCCTGGTGAGATAACAATTGCATCAGGCGATATTTCCATTATTTTTTCAATAGTGATTGTATTGGGGGCTACTATCGTATCTGGCTCGAATTTTGATACGTAATCCACGAGGTTCCATACAAAAGAATCTTTATTGTTGATAAACAGCACCTTCATGTAGAATCGCCTAATACTGTTTGTATCATTGCAGCCATCTTGCGTTCAGTCTCATTGTATTCGTAGAGGGGGTCTGAATCAGCCACAATTCCAGCACCAGCCTGCACATATATCTTGCTGCCTTGTTGTATCATCGTCCGAATTACAATAGCAAAATCCGCATCACCATTAAAACAGTAATAGCCAGCGCCACCTCCATAGATTCCACGCGGAGCCATCTCCAGATCATGGATGATTTCCATTGCCCGAATCTTTGGGGCACCACTCAGTGTTCCGGCTGGAAAAATCTCCCGCGTGGCATCAAATGCATCGCACTCTTCCCGAAGCATCCCTGTAACGGTGCTTTCGATATGTTGCACATGAGAGTATTTGATAACTGACATAAAATCTTCCACCACTACACTATTAGACTTGCATACAGCACGCACATCATTACGTCCAAGATCAACCAGCATCACGTGTTCAGCCCTCTCTTTTTCACTCGAGAGCATCTGCTCGGCAAAAACACCGTCTTCCCGGGGCGTACTACCTCTTGGACATGTGCCAGCAATGGGGTTTGTGACAACCTTTCGATTATGTACTGAAAGAAGAGTCTCGGGACTTGCACCGATAATAGCTGTGTCTTTAAACTCGAACAGGTACATGTACGGGCTTGGATTCACCTTTCGAAGTTGTTGGTACAACTTATAAGCACTCTGTTGTGTTTCAATTTCATATCGCCGTGATGGTACAATCTGTAGAATATCGCCGTCAATAATGTGCTGCTTTGCACGCTCTACCATCTGTTCAAAACCCGACCTATCAGCAGTGCAGCCAACGACATGAACATTGTGATGTGAAACAGACTCCGGAATGCTTTGAGTCCTGGAGAGTAAATGCTCAGTGTTTGATACTTCAAAGACTATATTTTCATATATTGCTTTTAGATTTGAATCTTCTGTGATGTGTTCGGTGAATAATAGGTATGTTTTTTTTATCAGGTGGTCAAAAAGTATTGTTTTTGTTGTAAGCACAAACTGGGCATCCGGAGTCTCGGAATCGAATGGCTGAAGGTTTATGTGAGAATCGTACACACAGTCGTAAGCAACAAAACCAATAGCTCCACCAGAAAATACCTGGCGAGAAAAAACCATATCCTCGTGTACCATCTCGTCTATCAATATTGCTGCACGAAGAGCATCAAACACGTCATATCCATCAGCAATATCACCTATAATCGTATTATTTGAGCAGGTAACTTTTTCACATACCTGCCCCACACTCGATTTAACACCATCAATTAAAGCAGTCTCGATGAAAAAATCGATCACAATCTTCCGATTTTTGATTGTGATTACTGCGAGAGGGCTCGCTCCAACAAAAGAAAATCTTGCATGCCTTTTCTCCTTTTCAACCGACTCAAGCAAATATGAATATCCAGTTGAATCATGCGATTTTAAAATGGCATAAACCTCTGAAGGTACAAGCTTTGTGTCAAGAAGAGTAGCAATCTGCACGAGACCATTTTTTTTATTCATCTTACTCAAAAATTCATTTTTAGATAATGTGATCATTTTCAAGCCTCTTGACTATAAGTTTGTAGTTTAATACTTAAACATTGTTGC
>RXIJ01000021.1 GCA_004212095.1 Methanosarcinales archaeon
GGATACATTAGGTCCATGTGTAGCTGGTTGAATTCAATCTCGGGATACTCATGTTTTATGAATGGCAGGTCAAAACGTGCGCCGTTGTACGTGACCAGAAAATCGTATTTTGCAAGCTCACAAACGATGTCATCAAGGTCAATCCCGCGCACGTATGCCTTTGCCTTTTTACCATCATATATCCCAACAACGGTCATGCGGGAATGGTGCTGGGAAAGACCGGTAGTCTCTATGTCCACAAAGGCAATTTTGTCCTTGAAATCATGGTATGCGCGCCAGTGTTCGGATTTCGGGAGCGATTTTGCAAAGAATCCGGCATCATGTGCACCGAGGTGCTGCATGGACTCATCGATTCCGGCAAGGATGGTTGTTTTTTTGGCAGCAGATATAGGTATCCTGTCCTGGCGTTCTGCAAACTCAGACCACGTTCTGATACCGCATGACCATATCCGGTGTTCGACCGTACGTCCGATGTGAGGTATGTGGATGTATGTGCTTGTGAGCAATGGTTTTGTCTCCGTTTTCAAGACATACTGGCTTTGGAGGTAATTATATCTTTGTTTGTATCCGCCCAGGAAAGTTCCTTCTGGGCAAAATTAACGTGTGGTGAATTTTCACCATGTATCGAATTTCAAAAAGCTGATGCTTTGCCACGCAGTTTCGCTATATGAAAAAACTATTAAAGAAGAATGTTTTGTATTCGATGTACTCAATTTTTCTCCAGTCACAGAATTGGCAAAGTGTTTCATCGCCTGAAAGAATCAATGCACCATTTTTTTCATAAGTCTTCAATAAAGAGACATCAGCCAGCCCAAATTTTATACCACTGTCATCGATCATCTTTCCTTTATCGATGTGGCTCTCTTCTATTTTGCTTAAGAAATCCCCATAGTTATGAAAGAATTTTTCAACTCCATCTTCATTTAATCTCAACTTGTTTCGTATAAGGTACAATAGTTCACTTAGAACATACGGGGTGATGTAAAATCGCTTGCCAGATATAAATAATCTATCCAAGAACGTGAATTCTTCATCAGGGAAATCGCATAGACAGACGTCTTTAAGTTTATCATGTCGAAATACACCTGTCGCATGAATAAGAAGTGGACCAGTATCAATTACAATTTTTTTAGTAGCTAAAGACCTATCATATGGACCCTTTAAAATCTGAGTCAATGTATTTCACTCTTTTTTATAGACTACTCTTTCTTGATCGAGAATCGAACCATCTTTGATGTCGACTTTCACCCTATACGCATTCGGCGATCTTGCGCTGATGTTAGGGTAAAAAAGGCAGGAAACTTCCCAACAGTTCTCATCATCGTTCTTCTTAACGTTGAAAAGTTGAAAGCCAATTACAGCATAAGTTCCGTGAACTTCTTCAAAATAATTTCTAACGGCTAACGCTGCTGCCTTTCCATCAATCTTTGTTTCATCAATCATATTCCTTCCTCAAATCATATCTATGGATATATCACTATTAAATCTATCTGATCAATGGGACTGCCAATTCATCTGGTGTTGATTATTCCAGGTATTCTGGTGCCTCTTGCCCATCCCTTAACTCCACTGTGCCATTAAAGATGATGTTTGTCACCTGCCGAACATTTTCTATAAGCTGCTTTTTTTCACTTAAGAGTTGCTTGGCTCGTTTCCTGCACACACCAGTCTCGCTCTCGAGCGTGTGGAGTATAGTTGTTTCATCGTTTCTCGCTCTATTCAAGTCATTTATTTTTCTTAAAATCTCTGATTCGTTAATTGTTTTTTCAAGCATCTCCAGTTTGTTATCTATATTTTTATATTTAGCTTGCTGTTCTTCAAATACATTACTCCGGAGTATGTGTTTCAGGTGTGCAGTTATTTTTTCTATTTTCTGTGGGTTGATGCCAAGAGTGTCGTGGCTAAGCAATTCATTGAGATAAATGAAAAACGATGTCGTATCTTCTGCTCTCTTGGGTGTGGTCAGCAGTTGCGTTAGTGTTTGCTTGTGGCAGTCTTTCAAGGTATGCCTCTGGCTTTTGCTTTGCTTTTCAAGTCGGTTCAACAACTTTACAAGAGGTGCTATTTGTGTGTTAAGTTCTCTCAAATACTGTTCCCGTTCTTCACGAAGTGTTGTTCTCTCTCTCAACAGTTTCGTGTAGTTTTCCCACCCTGGTGTTTTCTTAATATTCTCAATTTCATCACCGGCTGTATTAATATCCTGCTGCAGGAAAGTCATTTTCTCTCTTAACTTCCGCTCTGTTTGCTCCTGTTTTTGTAGTTCTGCTGTTTTCTGTCTCAATTGCGACAGTTGTTGTTTTGCACCTGTAAGCTGTGCTAATCTCTTCTTTTTACTAACAAGTGGGCTATCCATTTCATCTAATCTGCCAGCTATCTGTTTAATCAGTTCAATTAGTTCATGTGAGTCTAGGAGGACTGTTTTGGTGTAATGGTAGCTTTTCATTGAGTTCTCGAGACATGTGTGCAGGCTGTATTTTGTCTTCTGTTGAAAGAGAGCCAGTTCATCATAGCTGCAACTTTTAGGAAACTTTGTATTGCTGATAAGTGTCTTAACCTGTTTTATTATATTATTTTTATTAAATTCGATAATTTTATTTTGTCGAATACTGCCTTCAAGTTTTACCTGTGCCAGTTCATCTGTTTTCTTTGACAGCACCTGAAGAGTGCCTTTAATTTCCTTTATTATCGTTTCAAAATCAAAATCAAACTTTTCTATTTCGCAATCAACTTCATGTTGCAATGATTCTGCAAGTTCCTCAGAATCCACGATTCTTACATCGTGCTGTGCAGCAGTACTCTCTTCCTTTTTTTTGAACAGTCTATCAAATAATTTCAAACAATCAACCCAAAATAGCTACTGTTGACTATCCAAATAGTTCAACCATTATAATATATTTGTGAAAACAGATTACTATTTTATTATCGTTTCATAATAATCGATAGAATGTCATCATCCTTTAATATATGATTTATTCCTACGCGCTGCCCTGCGTGTTTTGCTGAATCGCCCCACACATGCGCATATCTAAAGTTTCGCCTGAAATCGCGATGAAGTTGGTTACACACCTCACCAACATTGGCACCACTTCGGACAATCAATGGCTCATCAAGATCGGCGGCCTCACCCTGCGGTTTCAGGTACACGCGGATAAAGCCGAGAGTATTAAAAATCACCTCCTTCAATAGTTCGATATTGAGGTTTCTGTTTGCAGAAATAAAAAGCGCATCCGGAAATAACTCCCTTGCATTATCACGCATGTTAGCATCACTTAGATCAACTTTATTTACAACGATAAGTCCTGGCGCATACCGCCTGTTCCCATGAATTGCATCGATTAGCTGGTCAACTGTTATATCTTCGCGGATTAAGACCTCAGCATTGTGTATTTTGTACTCAGACAAAACTGACTTAATCACCTTTCCGGGGATTGTGTTCTGAATGGTGGAACTGATATGTATCCCGCCGCGCGTCTTCTGTTTTATCACCACATCAGATGGCCTGGCATTGACCCTGATTCCGGCATCATATAATTCCTTCATCAACACATGGTATTCCCCGGGACTGAATACGTCAAGCATAATTAACACCATATCAGCACTTCTGATAACAGAAATGACCTCGCGACCACGTCCCCCACCTCTTGCAGCACCCTTTATGAGGCCAGGAATATCCAGTATCTGGATCTGCGCACCTTTGTATTCCATCATACCGGGAACTGTTGTCAGTGTGGTAAACTCGAAGGCAGCAACAGCCGACTTTGCTCCAGTTAGGCAATTAAGGAGCGTGGATTTACCAACAGAGGGAACGCCAACCAGAACTACTGTTGCATGACCTGATCTTCTAACAGCAAAACCATCACCGCCGCCCTTCATCGAAGCTTTCTTCAGAGACTCTTCCTTCAAACGGGCAAGCTTTGCCTTAAGCTTACCAATGTGGTGACTGGTAGCTTTATTGTATGAAGTTGTTTTAATCTCTTCTTCAACAGCAGAAATATCATCTTCAACACTCATTGAACAGCCTAATGCAGACACATGACAAAAAGATTTTGTTAAATTGTTCCAGACCAAAACCACAAGCTATATATACAAAAAAATGATACAACCAAGTAAAACGAATGAGTTTAATGAGGAATTTACATGGTTAATAAGATTTCTGAAAAAGACATTGTTAATGACAAAGACTTTAAAGACCTGATTAGTAAAAGGAATACTATAGCTGTTACTCTCTCGATACTGGAATTGCTTCTTTATTTTGGGTTTATTGCCCTTATCGCTTACAACAAGCCATATCTCGGAAGAACGATTTCACCTACCAGTGATACAACAATAGGAATCCCTATAGCTATTGGTGTCATCGTTATTTCAATTATACTGGGCGGGATTTATGCCTACTGGGCTAATACCAGCTATGATGCATCGGTAAAAAAAATCATAGAGAGAATGGAGGTTGAATAATGGCAGCGACTTTATTGGGACAGCCAAACCCCATAGCAATAGCATTTTTTATCATATTTGTGCTTTCTACCATTGGAATTACGTACTGGGCTGCCAAAAAAGTAAAAGGTACAGCAGAGTTCTATGCTGCTGGTAGAAGTATTACAGGATTCCAAAATGGTCTGGCTATGTCAGGCGACTATATGAGTGCAGCGTCATTTCTTGGTATAGCTGGTCTTGTAGCCACATGCGGCTATGATGGTCTTCTTTACTCCGTAGGCTGGCTTGTTGGCTGGCCAATTATCCTGTTTCTTATTGCAGAACCATTGCGAAATCTTGGCAAGTACACATATATCGATGCTGTTGCATACCGATTAAGCCTGAGACCTGTAAAACTGGTAGCAGGAATCTCTTCACTCGTAACAGTTCTGTTCTACCTGATCGCACAGATGGTTGGTGCGGGAACACTAGTACAACTGGTGTTTGGTCTGCCTTATGAAAGTGCTATTATACTCGTTGGTATACTGATGATTGTATACGTTCTTTTTGGTGGAATGGTTGCTACTACATGGGTCCAGATTATAAAAGCAGGATTACTACTTGGTGGTGCCACGATTCTTGTTTTTATGACGCTCTGGCAATTTGATTTCAGTTATGGAGCCCTGTTCAGTGAAGCTAGTGCGCAGTATGGGCATTCATTCCTTGTTCCAGGCAGCCTTATAACCAGTCCTTTGGATGCGTTCTCACTTGCACTTGCTTTGATGTTTGGTACTGCCGGCCTTCCTCACATATTGATGAGGTTTTTCACAGTTCCGGATGCTAAAGAGGCAAGAAAATCAGTATTTTATGCAACTGGATTTATCGGTTACTTCTATATACTGACTGTTACAATCGGTTTTGGTGCAGCAACGCTCGTTGGTAGAAGCATGGTTATGAGTGTTGACAAAGGCGGCAATATGGCAGGTCCACTACTTGCAGAGGTTCTTGGAGGCGGTGTCTTCCTTGGATTTATATGTGCAGTTGCGTTTGCTACCATACTCGCTGTTGTTGCAGGATTGACTGTTTCAGGTGCGTCAGCAATATCCCACGATTTATACGTTGGTTTTATGAAGAATGGCGTTTCTGATGAGAAAAGAGAGGTAAGAATTGCGAAACTTGCAACACTTGCTCTTGGCGTTATTGCAATTATATTAGGATTCCTCTTTAAGGGCCAGAATGTTGCTTTTATGGTTGGACTCGCCTTTGCTATTGCAGCAAGCGCCAATTTCCCTGCCCTCATCATGTCACTTCTATGGAAGAAATTTACCACAGCAGGCGCAGTAGCAAGTATGATTACCGGGCTCGTGCTGGCTGTTGTACTGATCTTCCTCAGTCCGACAATATGGGTAGATATTCTTGGTAACCCAACTGCGATATTCCCACTCAAGAACGTGGCTATCGTATCAATGACATCATCATTTGTTGTAGGGATTATTGTCTCTCTTGCAAAGAAAGAAGAGAATGCACAACAAATATACGATGCGATAATACCAAGAAGATACCTTGGAAGAGGTGCTGAATAAGCATCAATCGAATTGCGGATCAGGTATCCGTAATTCACATTCTTTTTTTTTATTTAGTTGTTATTTTTAACGTATAATAGATTATAAACGCACTCGATTGCTTGCACACTTGATTGTTAACGTAATCAAGAGTTATTTTCTGTACTTGATTGATAGTGTTTCAGCAACTTAATTTTTAGACAATGTTTGCAAATCCGTAAGTCCAACCATTATTACATGGAAAAATAAAATTTACAGAGAAAAGGAGGTAGAGTATCTCGACGATTTCGTGAAAAGGGGGCGCGGAAGTGTGAGAGAATTGACCAAGGCACATGCTTCGCTTCCGGTCAATGATGGAAAAACAGAAATGGAAGTAAAAGATGCGCTGCGAATCAGCAGAGCAACTGTTTCCAGTATTAAGAAGAGATATCGTGAAGAAGGTTTCAGAAAGCGCTCTCGCGGAGAAACCAAGATCCGGTCAGCCAAAATCAACTTAAATGTCAGCACCTTGATCTTCAATCGCCTTCAAGTCTATCCGCAGGTTTGACGGGTATATAAATATAAAATTCAATATAATTAACAAGAAATAAATCAGTGTCTACGATAATATGTGTGTTTCGAGCTTATTTTATACAAATCTAAATATTCTCAATAACCCTGTCAAGCATTTTCTTAAACTCGTCTGTATGTTTTCGACTTATGTTACCAGAACTCATTCGTGCAGCCGGGTGATAATATCGATCTATCGAGATGCATCGAACGATTGGATCTGTTGCAAAGTTTTTTAGAGCAATCAGGAATTGTGAGGTTGAATAGTAAATACCACCAAGCACTGCCACAATATCGTATCCACCCGTTTTATCAAAACCCATCCAATCCCCGCTTTCAATGTTGTTTGCAAGTTCATGAAGACCTGTCAGATAGACATTCTCTGTATACCCTCTATCCACAAAGCCTTTCATACTATGTGCTGTCGCTGCTATGGGAATTCCTTTTTTTCCAATAGCAATCGCTTTTTCTATCAGGCAATCATCAAGAATCTCGGAGCCAACAACGAGAAGCGGTCTCTTTGCATTCTTAATCGCTCTTCCAAGAGCTTCTGGTCGTGCTATTCTTGCATTCTCAGGACCTGAAATATTTCCGATATCAAATGGTATTTCCATTTTAATTACCTCACTCGTTCTTCTTTATCAGTTCTTCAAGGTTTGTTGCATCAAACCCGACATCCATCTTTCGCACAGGTCCTGAAAGTATATTCTTTGCTTCAAGATCGACATCCCATCCATGCTCTTCTTTCAAAATTCTAAGGTACTCCTCTTTTCTTGCAAGCGGAAGATCTGCTTCGCCTCTCACAAAGATGTGCCAATCGTCAGGATACACGCCAAGATACTTCATCGACAGGTCCATGTAATGCGTGAGCTTTACCTGCCTACCCATGCTGGTATCGGTTGGACGGAAGCAGAGTCTTGCAATGAGTGGAATCGCCTCTTGATACGTGTCTGCCGCCACAAGCATGTGTTCCGGTGCAGGCTCAATCCGCACTTTAGAGCCGTCTCTTGCATCATAGACCATCCAATCTTCATCAACATATTTTCGCCCGAGGTATGCTCTTCTATACTTCCAGCCGTGTGGACCTATTACAACAGGAATACCTATTCGGTTTACACCAGATGCAATCGATGCCGCTTTCTGGGACATTGCACCCCATGACACACCGCACGCACCAACCCTGTTTAAGATGTAGTCGGCAATCTCTGCATAGTTTCCCCTGATGTTTCGCCTGGCATAGATCGCTGCCACTTTGATAGCTGCACCGTGAATGTGTGCATTTGAAACGCATGAACCAATATTAAGAACGCATCCGCCAGCAAAGTCTCCCGGATATTTCTCATAGAGTGTTTTTCCATCCTTGTCACGGTAGAGTGCAGCATCCATAGCGCTGCATCCGGTCAGGACAACAATGTACTTCCGTTCAGCAAACTCCTTTGCTATTCTGTACACATCTTTTGTTCCATTAGGATAGTTGCCGCACCCGACAAGGGCAATAATTCCGGGAATTGTTCCGAGAACAAGTGGAGCACCACCCTTTCTAATCTCCGTATCAAGCACAGGACCTCTTCCAACACGTATCATTCCCTTCTCTGATTTTACATAAGGAAGCGATGCTTTCAGGATTACATCAACAATCGGAATGTGTTTCTTACAAACCTGTTCGCACCTTCCGCATCCGACGCACGGGTCAAACAGGCTGGCAAGCGGTGTAGTATCCCCTTTCGCAGCAGCTTTATTTGCTTCACCAATCGGAAGTCCCTGCGGGCATGCAACTATGCAGTTTGCATCACAGTTCTGGCACATCGTAACGTACTCTTTAAACTCTTCATCGGTTAGAATATTAACAAGTTCCTTTCGCTTTTCATGCGTGATCTGCACAACTCGTACTGCCACTTCTCCTGCCTTGACCGGATCAAGGATCACTACACCAGGTTCCTTGCCACTTGCGAGTATGGTGACGATGTCATCAGCAGAATCATTTGTTCGATCAACAAGCCCGTAGAGTGCCTTGTCGTTCGTTGCAATGAGCGGTGCATGAATTCGTTTTGCCTGCTCAAGAATGTCTGCACGGATGCACTGCTCATCAACCATGATAACATCTGCAACCCCTGAACGGACAAACCGAAGCTGCCTCCCGATTGAGCCAACAATCTTCGCTTTTTGGGAGTATCGTGTCGTATCAATGGCAGTACAGCAAATTCCCGCAACTTCAATTTGTTCGTCAAGCCCATGATCAGACATGTAATCCATAACAGCAACAGACGGCACAACATTGTGACCTATGACAAGTATTACTGCCTTACTTTCATCAACACATCCCATCCCGATCTCAACCAGAGGAGCATCAGGGTCTCCCTTGGGAAGATCAAATGCAACGATTTGGACGAGGTCTGCAACCTCCTTACCGAGTGAGTCGAGCATTCCAGCGTGGTATGCCTTTGACTCATAGTCGAGATTGGAACCTTCCTGACCAGTGTGCGTTGAATCCAGCAACTGGGCAATCTGCTCCTCCAGATACTCAAGCACAGGTATAAAATCACTCAATTTTTCCGGTTTAATTCCTGTGATAAGCCTCGTAAGCGGTGCTTCGATATTGATACCTGTTCCCATATTAATCTCACGGTCCCCCACAATCTTTAGAACCTTGCGAAGCAGGTGCCTGCCGTGTGCTGTGTGTGCAGAGCACCCCATAAGACATGCAATTGTTACAAACCGTGCCTGCTGGGCAGCCATTCCGAGACCGCATGCGCCTTTTTTTCCTCCGGTAAGATCGCACTTTCCGAATGTACAGAAGCAGCACATCTCACAGTAGGGTGCATAGAACGGTTTGTATCGCTTGAGTAGCTTGTAATCCCAGTTCCTGAGATCAGCTATACCTGGCATCGGTGTTGGGCCCATTGTTTCCCATTCTTCCTCTTCCTCTTCAATCCCGCCTATATTTACTACTACATTTTTTAAAGCTTCTATCTCAATTTTAGAGGGTGCTATATTAATTCCTCCATTAATATTAATATTCCGTTACTTAATTTTCAAGTATTTCTTTTATCTTTCGCTTCAGTATCTGGCTGATCTGCTGTCCTCCCACCTTTCCACGCAGTTCTTTCATAACAACTCCCATCAGTGGTCCTGCTGCATCAAGCCCACGCTGTTTTACAAATTCCTCCCGCTCGTTGACTATTTTCCCTATCAGTGTTTCAGCGCCTGCAATATCGGCGTCAGCAAGTCCCAGTTTGGTCATTAAATCTCTTAAAGATACCTGTGGGTGGATTGTAATTGCTTTGAGTACTTCTTTTATTACCTCGTTTGGAATTCTTCCTTCTGTATTAAAGTTGAACAGGTCAACCAGATGATCAAGGGTGATTCCGCGTGTCTTGCATCCTTCTTTTTGCAATTCACCAATAGTTGCATGAAGTGTTTTTATTACTATTGTGGATTTTGCTCCGGGAACTGCCGAGATTATTTGTTCAAACAGATAAGCATTTTCTGACTGGCTGATAAGATTTGCAAGCTCGTCATTTAGATTGTATTGTTTCCCGAATCGCTCTTTTTTTATTGTTAGAAGCTCCGGAAGTTTGATTTTTTCAAGGTGTTCCTGTGTGATTGGTACTGGCAGTACATCGGTTTCAGGATACATGCGGGCAGCTCCCGGGAGAGGTCGCATATAAGCTGAAGTTCCGTCCGGAAGCATCCTGCGAGTTTCCTCTGGCACATGCACGAGTGCCTCTTGTGCTCGTATTATTACCGATTCAAGAGCACCTCGCGCGCGGTTTATTCTGTCTGCAACAATTACTATACAATCCCTTTCATCTGCGTTTAAGGTCTTCTTTAGCTCATTTACTTCGCCCTTGGTAATACCATAGTTTGGCAGTTCATCAGTGTGAAATATTCCACCCACTCCTGACTTTTTTGCACGATCGGAGAATTCGGTACCAAGCCGCCTGTCGGGTTGTATCTCTCTTCCAACGATTCCTGCAAACCGTTTAAGTTTTACTGCAAGTATTACACCACTATCAAGTGCACGTTTGAGTATCGCTGAATCTGTATTTTTAAATAGATCGGTAACATCTGTGATAGTTCCATCTACCGCAGCCCCCTGCTCGTTGAGTTTATCTTTTATGTCAATAAGATTTGCCTGTCTTTGCACTTCCTGTTCAAGTATCAGAGGTAAGAGGTCTAATTCTTGCACGCCTTTTATTTCGACACGTGCCCCTCCTGTGATAGATATATTGACATCCTGGCGTATCGTGCCAAGTCCCCGTTTAACCCTTCCTGTTGAGCGAAGAAGCATTCCTATATATGCAGCAACATCGCGTGCCTGTTCCGGTGTTTTAATATCCGGTGCAGTACAAATCTCTACTAGTGGTATTCCAAGCCGATCAAGTGAATAAATGACGCTCTCTCCGGAATCTTTGATTTTCTGTGCGGCTTCTTCTTCAAGGCAGATTACACTGATTCCAACCCTGCCACCAGCATCAATGTATCCATCGGTTGCAACAAGCCCGGTGCGCTGGAATCCGGCAGTATTGGATCCATCAACAACGATTTTTCTCATACTGTGAAGCTCATCCACAGTGTGCATATGAAGCATCTTGCTCATGGTAAGAGCAATATCAAGAGCATCCATGTTCAGCTTCCCGGGTGGCTCTTCATCATTTTCAACCAGACAGGTGGAATTGTACGCTTTATAGATGTATTTCTTTTGTATCTTTGTTTCCTCAAGTGCTGCTCTATCTATTTCCCCCATTTCACTTGTTGTCGCTCGAAGGAACCGGTGGAATTCAAGATTTGACTCACTCGTATCTCTGCGTTCTGTCTGGCATTTGCAGAATAGCTTTTCTTTTGTGTTAAGCTGCTGGTGGATTTCAATCCCACATTTAAGTTCTGGGAGATGATTGTTCATGGCTTCGAGATAAATGAAATACAAGTGTATTAATCTTTGCTCGTACTTGTTTCAAGCCCGGACTACAGGACTGTTGTCGCAACAACTTGATTTTTAGATGAAAGTCAGAAAGCTGTGCCACTCTCGATTAAAATGTGGGTGCATCCATGTTTGTCGCTTGTTGGGCAAGTAGAATAGCGGCCAGATGCGGTGTTTTGTTAGGCTAACTTTTTTTTATTTACTTTATCTTTTATGTTTTTAGTTGGTCGATTTTTGCCCCCATCCGTGGCCAATTGCTCATGCTCAAACCCTTCCCAGAGAATACCGGGGCGAGGAACTTTGTAATATTTATCTGGGGCTTTTTGCTTTCCATTAATGGATTGATAGGACCTTTCGAAGCGCGCTAATCCTCCTTTCAAGTATTCCTCAACCAAGTCAACACAAATCCATTGGCGGTTTAGACGCTCACAGACTTCCCCCGTCACACAACTATTTTCGTTGAATTTTTAAGACACAGATTAAACGCTGATTAACACAGATTTTGTGCAAATCCGTGTCTATGATAGTTTTCAAAGATCAGGCAAACCATTTACTGGAAGCCCCCTTGGAAGACCTAAAATTTTTATCTGGTTTGTTGATGGCTGAAGCTTAAGTTCTTCTTCCAGGCTTACTTTTAATTTGGTTGAATTAGATGTAGTTTTCGAAGGGGTTTGCAGGTTGGTTAGTAACAGCAACTGGTATGTTACAAGGCTAATCTTTGAGTAGAGTTCCCAGGCTGTCTTTTCTTACTTTGCGAACGTCAAATTTCATTGTATTCTTTATGTGTCCGCGTATCCTCTCGCATTCACTCCTGAGTTTGCATGAGTCTCTGGAATGTTCTGTTTTTCAGGTTCTAGTTTCGTAGATACATGACTACCTGCTCCTGTATTCCGTTTTTATAGAGAGATTTTAATTTTTTATTGATTGTTGTGTGTTTTGATCCCCCGGATTTCCACATCTTGTTTGCATAGTAGTTGATTCTCTTTAACTCGCCAATTTTTGCTGATTACAGCATTTACCGGCAGGGAAATCAAGGGTTTAGCCTTTAACTTGTACCAGATAGCGGCGTGGTTCAAAAAGGAATCATAACTGCCATCAAGTCGATATTCATCGATTTCAGCACTCATTCGTAAAAGAGCAGTTATATGCGAGGTTAGCGAAATAGAATCACCAGCAAGTCCATTTGTATAGGTCATAAAGACCAAATATGTGCCAACCATCATAATATGAGCATTCATCCATCTTGCAGTTATAATGCGGATTGAAATCACTATGTTTAGAATACCTGGAAGCCTCGAGTGGGGGTAGAATCCAATTTAGCATCTTTTGAAGCGGCAGGTTTGATAATCTTTTCACCAACCATCTCCATAATTTTATCAACACCCTCAACACCCAAACGATACTTCACAAAATGATGGAGCGTACCACCTAACGGAATTTGCATTACCCCGTCCTTTTCTTTGAAACCCAGTAGCCATGCCTATTTTTTCGACAAAACAACCTTCCTGTGAGGCTGTTGCCTTAAAAATTTCACTGCAACAAGTTTAATCATTGCTCCGGCATCGTATCCAAAGTGCCAATCTTTATCGCTGTAGAAGTGGTGTTCTATATATTGTACAATGTCTCCTATGTCCAGGAAAAATAAAAATTGGCATATCGAGACATTTTTTAAAGTAAAACAGTTTTCAAGCGAGTCTGTGGAAGAGACTCCCTTAAAAGCAATCAGAATAATAGGTCTTCTGGTACTGGCACTCATCCTGTGTACAGCACTCTGCCTGTCGCCTGCATCAGCACACAGGGTGTATGTGAGAAGGCAAGTAAACGAGGTGCAGATAAAAGCATGAACTGGTGGTTGCTTACGATATCACCGAGTCAGACGATCCTGCGTTTATTGAGGGCAGGCGGGCAGACATTATTGTTGATGGCGGCAGGTGTGCCGGAGTCTTTGGAGAGGCGCACCCTGGGACGATACTAAACTTCGGGCTGGACCAGCCGGTCATCGGGTTTGAGATATGAGGTTTGTGATCAGTAGAGTGTCTACACGGTGACCGAAAGATATATACTTATGACTAATAAATATTATCTGCACGAAAACAAATGGGATTTAGAATCTACGCCACAATCCCATTAACGGAGGAGTGTATGAATCAAACGAACGCAAAACAATACCCAGAAGATCGACCGGCCGGTGAGAACGCTGTTTCTGCACAGGCACGTGAACGATATCAAGAAGATGCTACAAGTTCTCCACAAGCTGGACCCACAGCATCTGGCAGCGAAGCCACAGGCGAACAACCCATCCCTGGAAACATAGAGTGTTCCAGTTCTACTGGGGATAGTCCGCCTGCAAAATCCCATGTCTATGCGCTGGGTAGAGTCGAGGCGCGTTTTCCGACTATTTCGATAGAAAAAGAATTTGCCCAGGCAACTGGACGATCAGATACAGCCGGACTTACAGACCAACAGACATTACATGAAGTCCTGTC
>RXIJ01000036.1 GCA_004212095.1 Methanosarcinales archaeon
GGTTTTGATGTTCCTTCGCTGCATACGATGTATATCGATAAATCTATGAAAGGTCACACTCTTATGCAAGCAATCGCACGGGTGAACAGAGTCTATAAAGACAAGCCCGGTGGCTTAGTTGTTGATTATCTCGGAATCGCCTCCGATCTGAAAGAAGCCCTGTCTTTCTATTCTGACAGCGGCGGAAAAGGCGATCCCGCAGTTCTTCAGGAACAGGCAGTTCATCTGATGCTTGAGAAACTCGAAATTGTATCCCAGATGTTTCATGGATTTCCTTATGAACATTATTTTGCTGCGGATACCTCAACGAAGCTATCGATAATACTCGCTGCGGAGGAGCATATACTTGGCCTTGAAAACGGGAAGAAACGGTATATTGATGAAGTGACCGCGTTATCAAGAGCGTTCTCTATAGCCATTCCGCATGAGCAGGCAATGGGTATAAAGGACGAAGTCTCGTTCTATCAGGCGATAAAAGCCAGACTGGTAAAGTTTGACAGTACCGGGGGCGGCAAAACCGACGAAGAAATTGAAACCGCAATCAGACAAGTCATCGATCAAGCCCTCGTAGCTGAGCAAGTGATAGACGTCTTCGATGCTGCGGGCATTAAGAAACCGGATATTTCTATTCTATCGGAAGAATTTCTTTTAGAAGTCCGGAACATGGAGCATAAAAACATTGCTCTGGAAGTTCTTAAAAAGTTGCTCAACGATGAAATAAAAGCCAGGGTGAAGAAGAACCTGGTTCAAAGCAGATCGTTAATGGAAATGCTGGAAGATTCCATCAAGAAATATCACAACAAGGTTATTACAGCGGCAGAAGTTATTGAAGAACTGATCGAGCTTGGTAAAGAGATCAAGAGGATGGACAAAGAGCCACAGGAAATGGGGTTGTCAGAATTTGAATACGCTTTTTATACGGCAATTGCAGATAATGGCAGTGCAAGAGAATTGATGCAAAAAGAAAAACTACGAGAATTAGCTGTTGTTTTATTTGAAAAGGTGAAACAAAACGCATCAATAGACTGGACGATAAAAGAAAGCGTTAGGGCAAAATTAAAAGTAATCGTAAAACGGACTTTAAGACAATATGGTTATCCTCCGGATATGCAGGCACTCGCAATAGAAACAGTGCTTAAACAGGCGGAATTGATTGCTGATGAAATTACAAAGAGGAGATGATGCGATTAAAATTCAGGAACTTTTATTTGAAAAAGATGAATATTTGCGGATTCAAAATAATGGTGCGTGAAACTATCGGCACGTCGCATAACAAGCGGGTATCAGGCTTCGGCTATCGCCTCCGTCCAAATCCTCGCTCCGCAAACTTCAGATACCTGCCAGACGTTATACGCAATTTTCCATAAAAGGCTCATAAAAGATAACCATTTATACTATTTGATACATAAAGATTACTAACTAATATCAAAAAGTGATAGAATGGCATCTACAATAACTATGTTAAGATACGAGCACTCACCAACACTCCACTCACCAACACTCAATACTGTCATTATGGTAGAAGAAACATTACGAAATATGAATGAGAGTGTAATCACAATTGCAGAACTGAAAAGATTGCTTCCAAAGAAAGTTAACCATAATAAGCTAAAAACAATCCTCAGATATCTCGAAGAGAGTAATAAAATACTCGTTACCATAGATGGGATAACCTGGGTTTTTAATCCAAATCCTAAGCTAAGAAAAACAATCTCAAAGGGGCTTGAGTTATGAAAGAAGTACGAGTGATTCTCTCAGAGGATGCAGAAGAAGCATATAGATATCTAAACGAACATGCTTCCGAATCCAAGATAGACCGCTCAATACTCAACTCGATAAATACAAAGGTGGAATTGATCAAGGCAAATCCACATTATGGAAAACCAATTTCAAAGTCTTTGATCCCAAAAGAATATATTGAAAACTTTGGGGTCACGAATCTGTTTCGAGTTGAATTGGCTCGTTATTGGAGGATGTTCTACACACTTACCGATGGAGAATCAACAGTGGAGATCATCGCCTTTGTGTTAGACATAATTGACCATAAGAAATATGATAGGAAATTTGGTTACAAAAAACGATAAACCCCTTCTGGAAAACTCTCCACTCCCGTTGTGCGTATAACATGGTATATCTGGTTCGGACTACGCTCTGCCCAAATCCGCCTACGACGGACTTCAAATACGCTGCTTCCGTTATTTCTGCACAACGAAGTTGTGCAGTGCTCTGCAATCAGGGGTTACTGGTTATTTCCGAGCCATAATGAGGAAAAACATATAACACCCGGACCGTTGGAAAGACATTCGCAAATGCCTGTAAAAGAGCAAATATCAGGAAGAATGCCACGACTCATTCGTTGAGGCACGGCTTTGCCATACCTCTGCTGGAAAAAGGTGTGGATTTGAGGTATATTCAGGAATTACTGGGACATAAAAGTAGTAAAACGACAGAGATATATATACGCATGTAAGTAACAAGGATATGGGTAAGATTAAAAGTCCGTAGATTTTATAACAATAGGGGGAGGTAAGCGATGATTGAATGTCCACTATAGATGTGTATATCCGACATTAATGTCAGATATAACTATGTTAAGTGAAATTACGAGCCCGCACAAAAGGGGGTTTTAAACTTAAAATGCAAATCAACAAAATTAACTGAGGGTCCAGAATGCTTAAAACTATATTTACGATTATTGGGGCAATTGCAGGGATTTTGAGTTTGCTTTATTTTCTCTTCCCTCAAATCATCCGCTGGAGACTGAGACCAAAAATTGAAATAAAGCATGTTATGGGAGATCTAGAAGAAGTTGAATTCGGGGGAGCTAAGCTTTTCACAAGGAGAAAAGTTACATTAGGGATACAAAATAAATGTAATAGACCTCTTAAATTAGAAAGTGTTACATTCCGCCGTCTTTGTAGATTTCAAAAGCAATGCTTGCTTTTTAGATATTTACAAAAAACCCACGCTTTATCAAATAAGGACTGGTGCCAGTGTTCAAGTGTAACAGATTTGGACTTTGTTGCTGCAGGTTTTGAGCAACCCACAGAAGAAGAGAAAAAAAAAATAGTAGCCACATTTGCTGATGAGGGCAAACTTAAGCTCACACCAGCTCATAATGTAATACCGAAAAAAAGATGGCGTGAATTCGAAGTTCCTTTAAAGTTAAGAGATGCAAAACCACATATTGTTGAGCTGACTCTATCTTTTGATAATAGTTTTGAAGATATATCCCCCTCTTTAAGAGCACTACACAGGGTAGTTAATCCAACAAGTGAGAAAACAGGTTACAGCCATACTTTGATAAGGAATATAATTGTGGATCTATGTAGCGATGAAGATTTAGAAGCCTCAATCTCAAAGCAAAAGGAAGAGCTTGGAGGTGAATTTAGAGCCGCATATTCATATTTTCATGAACCAGCTATGTTTCAAGCACAATTAAAGAGTTTAGAAATCGAGTTAATGCATTTTCTCAGTAAGAATTATCCGGTGTCAGAAATATCCGCTGAAGACCTAAGAAAAACGCTGAAAGAGAATTTGCCTGAAGCAGATATTGTTTACTCATCGCCACCAAATGATAGATATCGCGCTATAAGTAAGGATGAGGTGGAAGGGATTCTAAAAGTCTGGTCTACATTTAGGAACATTTGCAAGGAATTTCTTGATTGTGAACAATATGCTATTTTGAATTATCTATTTGTTAGAGTGCTTATCCACCCTGCCCTTCCAAGACTCATGGAATGCACATATAAGTACTTAGTGCTTTCCTCGCATAGTCCTCTTGTAGACTTGAAAGTAAACGTATCAAAGAGAACCACCCCTCTACCCTTAGTACTTTTTAAATTTGTAATAGATGAATTGAAAATTTTAGCATTTGGACTAAAGACTAAAAGATCGCTAAAAAGAGAGGTTGATCATATAGCAGAATCAGTAAAACAGCTTAGCTGAGTTCAAATAGAGGTGCTCTCAAATTTCGTATTTGAAATCAAAGCGACAAAAACAAATTTTATGGAGATAATAATAAATAATGTACGGGCTCCCAACTTTCGCCAACTTCGTTGGCTCAGTGCTATCGCACTCACTTAACAGAGCGTATCTGGCTCCGTGCCCTCGACACTCCACCCAAATCCTGCGAAGCAGGACTTCAGATACCTGCAAAACGTTATTTCTGCACAACTTCGTTGTGCAGATTGTCTTACCTTATTAATGATAGCAGCAATGCTTTTTGTGTGTGCAGTCGGTTCTCAGCCTGGTCGAGGATTGCCGAGTGCTGTCCATCTGCTACATCGCCAGTGATTTCCTCTTCCCTGTGTGCCGGAAGACAGTGCAGTACTGTGACATTATTTTTTGCATGTTGTAGCAGCTTACTATTTATCTGGTATTTTTTGAAGTCATTCAATCGCTTCATGGCTTCTGCTTCATCACCCATTGACGCCCACACATCTGTATAAAGTACGTCTGCACCTGCTGCCGCGTCCTTTGGATTATTTGTAAGTGTTATACTTCCTCCAAGTTCTCTTGCCTGCATTACGATGTTCTGGTCTGGCTCATAACCTCTTGGTGTTGCAATATTGATGTGTATGCCTTCGAGACCGCATGCAAGGATTGCGCTATTGCATACATTATTACCGTCGCCTATCCATGATAGGGTAAGTCCCTTCAGGTCTCCTTTGTACTCCCTGATGGTCATCAGGTCAGAAAGCAGCTGGCATGGGTGCTCGATGTCTGATAGTGCATTGATAACCGGAATGGTCGAGTGTTTGGCAAGCTCAACGAGTGTGCGGTGGTCATTGACCCGTGCAGCCACAGCATGAACATATCTTGATATTACTTTTGCAGTATCTGCGATACTCTCCCCGCGTCCAAGCTGTGTGTCTGCCGGGTTCAGGTATATGCTGCCACCTCCAAGTTCACGCATGGCTACCTCAAAGGATATGCGTGTGCGTGTAGAGCTTTTTTCAAAGAGCATGGTAAGAGTCTTATGTTCGAGTTCCCTTGTTATATTTCCACGCTTTCGTTTTTCTTTGAGATCATCTGCTTTATCAAGTAAACTGTTGATTTCTTCATGTGTCAGGTCATTGATAGAAAGAAGATGTTTCAACTCTTTTACCCCTTCCGTAACATCTTCATGTGGTCAATTCGCTGCTGGATTAACTGCTCTGTACCTATATCGTGCCTGGAATATAGGCGCCCCTGGATGCCATTCACCGCCTTTTCCGCAAGTTTCTCTGCTTTTTTTAAATCTTCTGCAATACCGACAACAGCAATTGCACGAGAGCCTGTGGTATAGATCTTGCCATCCCTCTCGTATACGCTTGAATAAAACAATAAGGAATCATCAACCGATGTTATTGTTACTTCGCTGTCTTTTAGGGGATGCTCCGGGTATCCTTCTGGCACCATGTATTTGCACACAGAGGCTTTTTCTTCAAAAGTTACATCAAGAGTGTTCAGTGTACCAGCTGCCACATGCTGTGCAACATCGATGATGTCTGTTTGAAGCAGTGGCAGGGTATTCATTGCTTCAGGGTCTCCAAAGCGAGCGTTGTATTCAATTACCGTTGGGTGATCTGCAAGCATAAACTGCCCATAAAGAACTCCTTTATAGCTCATATTTTCGCTGTTTAAGGCATCTATTGTCTGCTGCATAATTTCTTTTGCAAAGTCAAGGTCATCACGGTTCATGAACGGCAGTACATCAGTTGCATCATTGTATGAGCCCATACCGCCTGTATTTGGCCCCTTGTCTCCTTCATAAGCTCTTTTATGATCCTGCACTGCTGGTGTGAATGCAAGGTGTTTTCCATCACTGAATGCCTGGAGTGTGAATTCCTCGCCAATAAGACGTTCTTCGACTACAACCCTATCCTTTTTAAGCACCTGATCAGTGTATTGTTTTGCTTCTTCCGTGGTATCGAAATGGTCGCCCATCACGCGTACACCTTTGCCGCCGGTAAGCCCTGCCGGTTTTATAACTACATCTTTTATTTCGTCTATAAACCTGTGAGCCTCTACTGCCTGTGTTTGATCAAAGACTTGAAATCTGGGACAACCTTTGATTTTATGTTTTTTCATAAAGTTTCTTGTCCATGCTTTATCAACTTCGATTCGTGCAGCATCCTTCGTTGGCCCAAACACATCAATATTATGTTTGTGCAGTTCATCAGTTAGTCCTGCTGCAAGTGGTGCTTCCGGCCCTATAAATGCAAGCTCAATGTTATGCTCTGTTGCATAAGTTGTGATTCGGTCAACATCGGTTTCTTTTACCAGCAGTATGTCCTCTGATAGTTTTGCAATCCCTGGATTTTTTTTAGACATTGCGGTGTATAGTAAGACCTTATGTGTGCTTTTTTTTATTGCTGCTGCAATGGCGTGTTCTCTTCCTCCGCCACCTACTAATAATACATTCAAATCATATCGCCTCGATCGTTCTGCTTCTAATAATTGTTAAGTATTGTTTTTACAGTTTCTTTATACTCTTCTTTCAAAGAATATATGTTATGGTTGCCCTTTACATCTATGCGAAGAATTCCCAATCTGGTGTTCATAAGTCCTACCATGGCAGAAACACCGCGGTAATTCATATCAAAATCCTTTGATGTAAGATATTTATAAATAGCTTCTGTAGTAAAGGTGTTATCTTCTAAAAATAATTTTAAAACAGTTTTTCGAATGTTAGTGTCATCGTGCATTAGATACCTCTTTGTCCGCTCTTTGATGCGCTCATTAGTCTTGCTCAGCATCATCACTCCTTAGTATCCTGTTCTCAAAATTCATTGAATATCTTACTCATAACTATACAAGGGTTATAAATCTTACTTTTTAGGCTATCAACTTCCAACCGAGTTTATTTGTACGTAATGTCAGTGCTTTTTTTCAGTATCAGAAGAAGTTTTTTTGCCCATTTCAGTTTTTTCTTTTTTATCTCATTGACACTGGAATCTTCAAAGTCGAATCCTATGAGTGTGATAGTTGCGCTATTGAAGTGTGCTGCAAGAAACACACATCGGTCACCATCAGTGAACCCAGCAAAGTTGTAAACATTATAAAGCGGCTTTGTTTGTGTTGTGCCAATCACGTTTTCAAGTTTTGGCACGATACTTGTGATTGCTTCGATGTTATCACCATGTGCATGCGCTAATATGATTGTGCCCTGTTTACTTGCCTCTATTTCCGCTTCGATATTATCAGCATCAAGATCAGTTACGATGATTGTTGGCTGTATGTTTTGCTGGAGCAGTACCTCGGTTGCACCATCTGCTGCAATGATTACATCATAATCAGTTGTATCACTTTTGTTAAGTTCTGTGGCAAGTGCTGGAGCATTTCCACAGACAAGCACTCGGTTTCCCCTGATTAATTTACTGAGCACTGCCGGATCTGTAGTGTGTTTATGTTTGTAGAGCAATTGTGATAAAAGATGGGTCGCACGCTCATCCCCGGCCTGGTCAAAGCCCATATCTTTTATTATTTGTTTATAAAGTAGATCCCATTGTGTGAAGTCCATTTTTCGTTTTTTCCTGTTGTTCCTTTATGTAGTTAAACTTAGCTCTTTTGCATTTTTCACACCTGCAAAGCTGCGCTTTGCAGAACTACACAACTTCGCTTTTACAGTCTTGATGCTGATGAAAATCCACAATTTTTCAGATCCAAAAGATACAGAAAACCCTCACGTACTATTCTTAGGCGAGGGAGAATGAGGTAATTCCCCCCCATAGTCTACAGTCAAAAAGGAGCCTAGAACAAATACAATTATGTTTTATTTAAAAGTAAATGTGCCTCTTGAAAATGCCCTTTGGTATTTCTTATCTTTCATAGCTTCCTTGACTGCAGAGGTTAGATCTAACGCTTCTTCCATAGGAACTCCCCAGAAGTTTCTTCCTATTATTCTTCCTTCAGCGCCGCCTTCCATTACAACTTTTGTTTGCTCTACCAATTCTTCCTTAGCATTTCCTTTAATCTTTGGTCCGCCAGAGACCACCATGAACGATTCGGGTGCAGCATCTGTAAGATATGTCACTCTTTCAACAAGTTGTTCGTGTGATAATTGTTCACCCTTTTCAGGCTCAAACTCTAAATATTTTTCTATGCCTTTAACCTTTTTTTCCTGGCTCTGTATGTATGCAAAATACTCATCCCTGTTTTTATCGGTTACTGGAGTCGGGTACTTTGTTTTAATTATATCAGCGCCAATTGAAGCTGCAAGGCTGCATGCCGTACTTGTCCAGTATAGTGTATCTTTTATATTATCAACTCCCTTTCCCCTGGCATAAGCCCAGACGACTGCTGGAAATCCATTTGCATGAGCTTCGCGTACAATCGTAGCAACTCGTTCCATATCTTCCCTAATCATATCAGATCCTGGATAAAGAGATGTTCCTATAGCTGTTGCACCCAGATTCGTAGCATCTTTTATATCTCCAATAATTGACTGTATTGAGGCACTATCTGGCTGGTTAAGCCTCCCATCGATCTTGTAAATCAATGGTAAATCCGGTTTCACAAAATTACTGGCATAAGCTGCAACACCTGGATGCAGTACATACGCAGAATAGCCACCTGCATTAGCCAGCTCAGCAACTGCTCTTGGGTCTGCGCAGCCCCGCCCTGTCAGTTCAATTTCTTCTGGGGTTGGGTTTTCTCTCCTCCACTTGAACAGATGTCCAGTTCCATGCTCTATTAGCTGGTCAAATGGCAAACTCAGAAAAGTTCCATGTCCAGGTCCATTAACATAAAGCATACTATAGAGCTTCTTTAATATTGCCTCACTACGGTTATAATTTTTAAAATCCTGAAGTTTTGGCCTACTTGCAAGATTTGCTTCAACATTGACATTCATTTTTCCACACCAGAACTTTAACAGGACTCAAGATTTATAAAACTTCTCCTCGCAAATCCTTCTGCGTGGGGCTGTCAAACACTACTTGCTTTTGTAGTACGATGGTTTGTAAAAAATAAAGCTTAATGCCGAGCATACTGATGCAAAACCGCACACGATGTGATAACTTTCTATCTGTGTGAGAAAAAGACCGCCGGCAACATCATAAAGCCCTCCACCGATAAAAGAGCCAAATACAGCAGCCATGCTTATAACTGCGGTGAGTAACCCAATGGATGTGCCTTTATCGGTATTATGTTTTAGCAGTGTACTCACTGAACCAACATATATAAATGACCAAGAGACCGCGACAACAATCATGCTGAAGACCACCTGATAGTAGGCTGTAACAAAACAGAAGCTTGCAAAGGCAACAGTCGACGCTAAATACCCGATTTTAATAAACTTTTCACTGTTGTCGGTTTTGAGCCGCTGCATAAAAAAGAACTGTGAAATTGGATTAACAGAGTATATTAAACCTATCACAAGTTCCTGTGCACCAAGAGCTTTTAAATACAACGGGAAGATTATCCACACACTACAGGCACCTGCATGGCGTGTAAAATACGTAATATAAATATTCCAGTTTTTTTTAATTGTTTCAATAGAAAAGGGACTTTGTTTTTGTTTGGTGGAATGGATATCTGGTAGTCTGACCAATAAAATGAAAGACATTAAAAAAAATATTGATGATAAAAAAAATATGCTTTTCAAGTTTGCTATTATTCCAGCAATTAGGGCACCTGCTGTCCAGCCGAGAGCACCAAAAGAAGAAAATTTTCCAATATCTTTTTTTAATGAGTGAACATAACTTATTAGCACCGGGGGAAACATCCCTGCACTAAAACCTGCAAGGGCTCTGATAAATGTAAGATTTTGTGGGGTTGTCGCAAACATTTGAAAAAAGAAAAATAAAGCAGAGGCTGCAAAGCTGATATATAATAACATCCGTTGTGAGTACATATCTGCTGCTCGCCCAAAGATATATGAAGAAATAAACAGTGTAATTCCATAAACAGCTCCAATAATTCCTATCTGTGTGTGCGTTGCTCCAAGCTGCTCGGCAAACAATGGTATGTAGATCAAGCACATGAAGATCGACGAATTTGCAAACAGCTGGATTAGATTTAATCTCATCAAACACCTTTTAGAAACATTAAGAATATTTTGTAGTGGTTAATAAACGTTGACATTACTGTTTTAAACAGCTAACAAAGAAATTCAAATCCTTGTGAAATAAAACTTATCCATCCACTCCATGACTTGACTGGCAATATAAAATTTGTATCTGTTTTGATCTCCTTTTCTATGCAAATACTAAAACTTTTTATCCCAAAACCAACAATATATCACGCCTGGAAGAAAATTTAACCTGACAAGTATGTATATTAAAAAAAGAGGGTAAATACGTTATGCCAAGTATTTTAGATAAAATCATTGGGACAGGCTCTACAAAAGAACCTGAAACCGGAGAATATAGCGAAATTGATTTGAGTGAGTTTGAAGAGGGTATTGAAGGTGAAGTGCCCTGTATGTATATTAAAATTGCAGAGTTGACCGGGCTTGAACAACTCCCAAAACTTAAAGAAGAAATCTATAAAGGAAATGCACTGCTAATTGATATATCTGCTACAAAACGTGATAAAATGACGTTAGAACGTGTTATTAAAGAGCTGAAACATGTAATTGGTGACGTTCATGGTGACATTGCTGGAATCGGTGAGGATCAGATCATTGCAACACCGCATAATGTTAAGATTGACAGATCAAAAGTAGTTGTGAGAATGTAGTTTGTAAGGTTTGAATCGTGCTTTCCAGAAGGCCAAAAGCTGCTGTTGCGTTATCCATTCGTGTATTGTCGGACTCATGCTATTTTGACATCTGTTGGGTGCATGGTGCATATTTATGTCGCTCAAATTCGTGTTCTTGTCTTGTAGACATTGAAAAACAGTGATAAAATAATATAGTTAAGCAGTATTTAAGAAACAGATAGTAGAAAAAAAATAATAAGTCACATCGAGGACAGAAATGGTAATTAATTTATTTTCATGGATAAAACGTCTTTTTAAGAAGAAAAAGAAGGCTAAAATAGGCATCTATGGGCCCCCGAATGCAGGAAAGACCACTCTTGCAAACCGTATAGTGCGTGACTGGTCTGGTGATGCCATGGGACCGGTATCACATATACCACACGAAACACGTAGAGCGCGAAGACGTGAGGACGTTATCATAGAAGCAAACGGTACCACGGTTACACTTGACATTATTGATACGCCAGGGCTTGCAACCAAAATAGACTTCCATGGATTTATGGCATGTGGAATGGAAGAAGAAGAAGCCAAGAGACGAGCAAAGGAAGCAACCGAGGGGGTAATAGAGGCAGTCAAATGGCTTGAGGATCTAGATGGAGTAATACTTGTGATGGACGCAACGGAAGACCCATTCACACAGGTAAATGTCACCGTTATCGGAAATATGGAGGCAAGAAAACTGCCTTTAGTTATTGCAGCAAATAAAATAGATGTGCAAACAGCTTCACCAGCCCGTATCAGGGGGGCATTCCCGCAACATCCAACCATACCAATATCTGCTCTTGAAGGGATAAACACAGACCAACTTTATAAAGAAATAGCAAAGCGGTTCGGGTGAATGCAGTATGTCACAAAACAAAAACAATTCCCAAACAAACATACAACTTGACTTCATATCAGAAGGTAAACTTGCACAGATGGCTCCTATGGAAAAGATACGTATGCTACTTGATGAGGTCCGCTCAGGAAAGATTGTCGTGCTTGAGCGCGGACTTGCACCAGATGAGGAAGCAAAGTTAATAGAAATGACAATGACCGAAATAATACCGGATGAGTTCAGTGGCATAGAAATCGAAAGCTACCCAATAGAACAAAACACAAGTTTTCTCAGAAAAATACTGGGCAAAAACACCACAAAAACACGTCTAACAATTATTGGACCAGCCGATCAACTCAAAACGATCAGAAAAGATAGGGACATGATCACAGCCATCGTAACAAAATAATAGAATAAAGATGATGTAATCATGCCGCACCAATGCACAAAATGCCATGCCATTTATCAGGAAGGCAGTACCGTGATACTGAACGGCTGCCCAAAATGCGGGAACAACAAATTCGAGTACATCAAAGAGAGAAAAGACAAAGTAGATATTGATAACATCATTCAAGAAACACCTGCGACCAAGAAAAGAAGAAAAATGACACCAGAGAGTGTAGAGTCAGTACGAATAGTCTCGTCAGGTGAATACGAACTCAACCTTGATTCCCTGCTCAAGAGAGATGATATAGTACTTGGACTGAAAAACGAAGGTGAATATATAGTACCACTGACAACAATCTTTGATCGGCACAAAAAGAAAAAAATTATAGAAAAAAAGAAATAAAAATTGAAACTCTGTTGTGGCTCGTGAAGATCTATGCAATCCTATGATTCATATCATTGTATATCCCTTACGTTTGATTACGATAAAAAAAGATCAGGACTCCCAACACGAATTGATTGATGCTAAAAATCACGTTCAATCATATAATATGCCCATGCTTTTAAAATATCTTTATAATTACTATCTGGCAAAACATCAAGATAGTTCAATGCACCTTTGATAGACCGATTGCGGTCCCCTACTATATACGCCTTAGCAAGCTCTTTTGTATAGTCAATTGCACCAAGATCCATAAACAAGTCTTCCACTGATTGCAGTTCTTCTGTAGTAGCATGCTGATTTCCAAGAATTGATTCCAAAAATTTTATTTGTTTACTATTAGCTTCCTGGTACGCTTTCCACAGGATAATTGTTCTTTTTCCCTCTTTTATATCTGACCAGCGGGGTTTCCCGACCACCGTTTCATTTCCAACGACACCAATAACATCATCCTGTATCTGAAACGCTATACCACAGTGTTTAGTAAACTCTGATAAGGATTGCACGTACTCGTTCATAGGTTCATATCGCTTTAAACCTATAACAGCACCAGCCTCCCCGCAAAACTGGTAAAGTACACCTGTTTTCAGGTACAGCATCATGATGATATTTTCTTCGGATATTTCGTTTATTGGTTTTTTTGAATAAAGAACATCTAAGGTTTCTCCTTCTACGATTTGAATGTTTATTTCCAACGCTAATTTTTTAATTAAATTTAGCGTAATCACTGGATCAACCGAATGTTCAAGACTGAGATTTGTCATAAATCCGCCAATAGACCAGCCCTGCTGAACATCACCAGTTAACATGGAAATAGTTCCACCGTAATGTTCTGCCTCATCCTGATCGAACTTATATGTTTCAAGGGCTTTTTCCATCATCAGGGAATGTACTGTTGGTACGCCGCGCCTGAAAGAATCCCGATCAATCCAGTCATCATGGACAAGAGTCCATGTATGAAACAGCTCTACTGCTGCGGCTGCTGGCAGGGCAATTTTCTCGTCCCCGCCAACTGCACCGCAACAAAGTAAAAGTACAGACGGTCTCAATGACTTTCCGGAACTTCCCGGATACAACATCACAGATTCATAAATATCATCTGGTCTGAATTTTTGAATGTTTTCAAAAATGTAATCATATATAATCTTTCTACGATCTCCAAGTTCCTTTGTTATTATTTCTTTGTTTGAATAATAATTTACCATATTTTACCACCAAAGTACACGTTGTTAATTCTTCTCCTGCCAGTGCCTTGTAATTTTTCACTCAAATGTGTGAAGAAAGTATAAACTTTCCCATGACTGCCAGTCAACATTTTAGATGCAACAACATAGATTACGAAATTGACCGAGGAAAACGAGTTACAAAAAGATAATATTAAAAAAATGGATGAAAAGATGAACAGAATCATAATGTGACTTATGAAAACTGACGATTTCTGGAAAGAAATGGAATGGCGAGAGTGTCAAGATGGCAGACTTTGAGACAATCCCAATAAGATATATAACTAAAAAGGATTTGTATCTATTATATGGATTCTGAAAAAAAAGAGTCTGTTTGGACTCCCGAATTAGTGGAAAAATTACTGGATGACTTAAAAGACTATGCAGACAAATTCACAACTTACAAGCAAAAAGAGGGAGAAACACATAATAAACACCTACTAACAATCACAAAACATAATAGAAATGTTTTGTATGTATTGATCATATTTCTTGGGCTTATTATAGCTTCCATGGGCTATCTTACTCTTAGTGAGAAAGTGAGTGGAGATGCTTTACTCTTCTTGGTAGGAACGATTACTGGATATGTTATTGTTTTTATTCAAAAACTGATCTTCGATACTAATGTTGAGCTACCTGTGAACGATGAAAATATATAAATATGCAGTAGTTCGCTAACTTTTATCGTTTTATTGGTCTTGTGTTAGTACGTCTGGTTAATCGGAAATGTCAACTTGCAGGTGCTATTAACAGCTGTTGAATTCATCATAGTTCAATCGATTCCGATTCAAACCACCATTTTTCAAATTTTGATTCTAAAATATCTGAAATGACTGGCTGGTTTATATCAGTTATAAATACTTTTTTCATTCCAATTGTCTTATTGTTATGGGGCCTCTCAAGCCTGAAATGTTTCCCATTGGATATAAGCCAGTATAGTATCTTGTCACATTGCCTAATTTTATTTCATTTTTGTGATATTTTGCTAATTCAAATATCCACTATATTTTGGATTTTATAGTTATTGCGCTTCCATCACTTTTCAATTTCTGTGATAGGGGGTATTCATTTTGAGAATCGGCGCCAACAACACTGCCCTCCTACTGCCGTGTAATGGTGGGACAAAAATCCGGTTGGCTCCATTCAACGCACACAACCGAACTGTGCTGCATTTGCCGGTAAAGAAACCGACATTAACAAGCATATCGAGCAAAAGAAAGCACATAAGTAGGCATTTATGAAACGGAAATTGACAACAGATGGTTTTGATGAATCTGCAAAGTGTGCCCTGTGTAATTTTTAGCACCAGGCACGCTTGATGGCATCAATAGTAATGTCTATATTGGGGAACACCACTTGAAACATATATGTTCATAGGAGTTGAGCACGGCACAACTGCCATCCGATTTGCAACAAAATATGACTATTTTGAATTATCCCGCGAAGAAGCAGCAGCTCTTGATTGCGAAACACTGTTTGCGCACATAGAAGAAAAACTCCATGTAAAACGAAATGGAATTAAAATGCTCGCTTTGACATATTCCATGGGGGATGGTATTAACAGCATTACGCCAATCGAAAAAACCACCAATCGCGCTCTTATAACAGGGGAAGGTGCAGGACTACATGTTGGGGGTGGCACCCGTGTTTTTGACCTTATACGGTCATCAGGGTTGCGTGCAGTGGTGATACCTGGAGTCCACCGGGGCAGTGGCTGTGACACACGGCTCGATTTCTATTCGCATGGGACAAGCCCTGAAAAAATCGGAATCGCATACCATATTTATAAAAAAGGAACAAACGATTTTATTGTGTGCGACATTAGCTCCAATACAGTAACCATTGCAGCAGTCAATGGAAGGATAATCGGGGCAATTGATGCCTGTGTCTTTGCACCAGGTATCCAGCATGGACCGCTCGATGTTGAAGCCATTCGAAAAATAGATGCCAGAGAGTGCACAGCAAATGAGGCATTCACACGAGGGGGCGTAATCAAGCACACACCATATAAGAATCTCGACGAACTTACACAGGCATACAATCAACGTAAAGCAGATGCAATACTATCTTTTGACAGGCTCTCCCTTCTTTGTGCCATGGAGATTGCCGCCATGAATGTTTTTATGCGCGACTATGACATATCACCTGATAACTGTCAGGTATATCTTTCAGGTTCGGTCAGCGAAATAGAATTTGTGAAAAAGCAGATTGAAAAATACCTCCACGCGCAGACCATCTCAGTAGGGAAAAGGAGTGCGGCAGCGGGACTATCAGAAATCGCAGAGGACATCTACAATGGAACAACAAACATCACTGGCATTAAGGTAGAAATATAAATACAGTTGGGCTAAGGGAGAAGGTGCAAAAATGGAAGTATCTATTCCGTTGGTGATATTATCAATTTTCATTGGATATTTTCTTGGCATAATAACCGGGATTGTTCCTGGTTTCCATGTTAACAACATTGCAGTAATCCTTCTTGCAATAACGCCTTTATTATCTCAATACAACGTATTAGCAGTCTATATTGTAATAATAATCCTCTCTAACTCTGTAACCCACACTTTTATCGATATCATACCAGCAGTGCTTATTGGAGTTCCGGAGTCAGACACTGCTCTCGCGGTTCTCCCGGGTCATACCCTAACAATGGAGGGGCGTGGAATCGAAGCCATACGTTTGTCTGCTATTGGAAGTGCAGGAGCAATACTTACCTCTCTGTTACTTGCACTGCCTATGATCTGGATATTTAAAAATTATTATATTGTATTGCAGGAATACATGGCGTGGCTGCTCATCACATTGATTCTTATGATGGTTTTAACTGAAAAAGGCGAGCAGATACGGGGAGAGGGGAGCCTCGTACACTTGAAATATAAAATTTATGCAGCAATCGTATTTTTATTGTCAGGTCTTCTTGGGCTGTTTGCTTTTGAAAAAGAAGCATTGATGAACTCAATGATCCCAAATGTTGGAGAAGCTATTTTTTTGCCGTTATTAAGTGGTCTTTTTGGGGCTTCTGTGCTCATCATAAGCATGCTCTCGAAAACTACCCTCCCGGAACAGCATGATACAAAATATGATCTTCCTGCTGCAAACTTGCTTAGAGGAATCTTTTTCGGGAGCACTGCGGGTTCGCTTGTAGCATGGTTTCCCGGGGTATCCTCGGCAGTTGCAACGGTTATAGCACGTATTGCTCTCCCCAAAAATAATGAACACTCTCACAATGAATTCATTGTCTCTTTGAGTGGTGCTAATACTTCCAATGCACTATTTAGCCTGATAGCACTTTATGTGATCGGCAAAAGTCGTAGTGGGGCAGTCTCTGCCATAAACCAGATTATTCAATTGAACCTTGACCTAATGGTACTACTGTTTGTAGTCATAGTCGTTACAGCACTATTATCTTATCCTACAACTATTTTTATCGGAAAACAAGCCGCTAAACTCTTTAAAAAAATAAACTATACAAGATTATCCACTGTGATTCTGTCCGGACTTTTATTAATTGTTGTAATATTTACCGGGGTATTCGGACTTGTTATTTTTGCAATTGCTATTCCAATTGGAATGCTTCCGCATTATCTTAATGTTCGAAAGAGTCATTTGATGGGGTGTATACTTCTGCCAGTAACACTGTACTTTTTGTAGCCTCGATTGCTAACGCACTCGATTGCTTCCGCAATCGAGAATTATTTCCGCACACGGAGTGTACGGTTCTGTAAAGCGAAGTTGTGCAGTTGTTAGTTTAGTCTCTGCAAAGCGAAGCTTTGCAGTCGAGAGTACACCCTGCCCCCTGCCCAATGCCTTCATCCAGCTGCACCATGATGCTTTTGATATTATCCCTATCTTCAAGTTCTGCGGCAAGCATTGAATTAATGTACTGGCAGAGCTCTTCCGCACTGACCGATGGAATTGGCAAAAGGACTGCATCTTCTACTGGAAACACATATCTTTTGTTAGATTGCAAAACCAGCATTTCAACACTCTCGCAATCTTCGTGTATTCTGATGCGCTCATCATCTCTTGCAAGGATAACTCTGTGGTCAAGTGTGTCGCAGATGTTTGTTACCATCTGTTTCAATTCCTCGAAGTCGATGATGAATTCATTTTTTTGTTCACCTTCTATATGTACGGTTACTGCATAGGTGTGACCGTGCAGCCTTCCACATTTGGGATGATTTGGTATGAGATGGCATGCAGAGAATCGAAGTTTTGCCATCCATCCATCAATTTCGATGAACATAATTATCTCACCAGTGGACGTATGAGATTTTAGATACATTTAAGTCTTTGCACATGCAGTACTTCCAAAAAGGGTTTAGATACTTATGGAGCTTCTCGCGTAAATACAGTATAAAATATGATATCTTTGAGAAATAATGCAAAAAGCTGAAGGTAGCACTATCGATCAGTACAGAACAAGAGATTATTTTTGGTAATGCTAAAGTCCCGGGGGCTCTGCGGTGAGTATGTCGCCAGAGCCTTAAACTAACTCACAGATAATGATCAAAATCACTGGTTTTCCGGATAGTACCCTGCAAGCATTTCAATCATCTCATCTTTCTCAGTTTTGCTAACAGCCACGTAACCCACATCTTCAACAAGCGGTTTACTACTTCCAAGATAATATTCAACAAAAGCAGAAAATTCCAAACGTTTCAATGACTCTGCGTTTACATAGATAAAAAGAGGCCGGGATAACGGATATTCACCACTTGTAATATTTTCTATAGAAGGAGTTATGCACCCCCCACCGTTATCGATTGGCACCACTTTAAGCTTATTTTTATTATTAGTATAATATGCATATCCAAAATATGCAAGTGCTCCCTTCTGCCCGCTCACAGCTTGCACCAGCATGTTATCGTCCGCACTTGCAGTGTAATCAGAACGGCTTGCACCGCTTTCTCCAATGACTGTCTCAGTAAAGTAATCAAAGCTTCCGGAATCAGTGTCAGCCCCAGCAAGAAATATCTTTTCATCAGGCCATTCCGGTCGCACATTACTCCACTTTGAAACAGTGCTTTCCGGTTCCCATATTTGCCTGAGTTCTTCGATAGTTAGATAGTCAACAAAATAATTCCCTGGGTTTACTACAACAGATAAACCATCATAAGCTATGACAAACTCAATATATTCGATACCATTTTCTTCGCATGCTTCAATCTCACTCTGCTTAATCGGTCTTGAAGCATCAGCAATGTCAATTTCACCAGCACAGAATTTTTTAAATCCACCACCTGTGCCGCTTACACCAACAGTAACGATAATACCGGGATTTGCCAGTTGAAACTCCTCTGCCACTGCCTCTGATATTGGAAACACCGTACTTGAGCCATCAATAGAAATTAACGTTCTTTCAGTACATCCCAATGCAAAGACGAATGCAACCATCAGAACTATAGCCACCACTATTTTCTTGTGCATCATTTACACTTAAAATTGTCAAATTGATACTTAATTCTTCCTGTATGCAACCATTAGATTAACAAGATTTAAGAGATATAATCTCAATAAAAGGAAATAACGTGAAACAAGTATTAATCGACTTCATAAAAAAATACGGCATGGATGCGTATATGATATATGCAGATAGTGCAGCAGACTCCGATCTGTATTATACGACAAAGTTTCTCGCTTATGATCCTTTTTTATATGTGCATACCAGGGAAAAAGATGTCCTGCTAATATCCAACATGGAAGCAGGAAGAGCGGAAAAACAGGCAGACGTTGACGAAATAATTCCTCTTTCAGGGCATGGAAAGGAATATACTGATGTTGTTACAGATTTTGTAAATGGCCTTGGGGTTCAAAAGATAGCAGTGCCTCACAACTTCAGGCTGTATCTTGCAGACGGATTACGATCAAAAAATATTGAGGTTACTGCTGTGAGTAGCCCGGTTCAACAATCAAGAGCACAGAAGAGCGACACCGAAATCTCATTTATACGAAGTGCCCAGGGTGCAGCAGAGAAAGCTATAAAAAAAGCAGAAAACACACTAAAACAATCAAAAATAAGAGATGACACCCTGTATATTAACGGGGAAGTTCTTACCTGTGAAAAACTTAGAAGTATCATAGAAGTAAGCCTTCTCTACGATTCTTATTCTACGGAAACAACGATCGTTGCAGCAGGTGTATCGAGTGCTGATCCGCACAATACAGGTTCAGGCCCTATAAAATATGGCGAACCGATTGTAATTGATGTATTTCCACAGAGCAAACTCAACAGGTATCATGGTGACATGACCAGAACCTTCGTGTATGGGAAGCCGCAAGAAGAGCTTATCAATATGCATGAGATGGTACTTGCTGCCCAGGAAGCCGCAATTGAGATGGTGAAGCCTGGAACTCCTGCAAGCGAGATTCATAATCGTGTGTGTGAGGTCTTTGAATCAGGTGGCTATGATGTCGGTAAAAGAGAGGGGTTCATTCACTCCACTGGTCATGGTGTTGGCCTGGATGTTCACGAACTGCCAGCGATTGGAGCTAATAATGAGCTTCTGAAGATAGGAAACGTTATCACTATTGAACCTGGATTATATTACAATGATACAGGAGGAGTGCGGATCGAAGATATCGTTGTTGTAACTGGAAATGGCTGCAAAAATTTAAATTCATATCATAAAAAATTAATAATAGAGGGAACCGAATGAATCAAATAAAAGGATTACCAGAGGATGAAACTGCAGAAGAGATTTTAACAAAGTATATTAAAGCCGGAAAGGTAGCCTCAATGGTTCGCAGCGAAGCTGCAAAGAAAGTACGGATTGGGGCAAGCTTGCTTGAGGTTGCAACCTTTGTTGAGCAGAGAATCGTTGAAGAAGGCTGCAAACCTGCTTTTCCAGTGACCATATCGCTCAATAGCGATGCAGCTCATGCAACTCCCAAAAAAGATGATACGTCAGTTTTTGGTGAGGATATTGTAAAGATTGATATTGGTACGCACCTCGATGGGTACATTGGGGATACTGCTGTAACCGTTGACCTTGCTGGTAAAGACGATCTTGTAAAATCATCAAAAGACGCTCTGGAGAGTGCCATTAAAATACTGCATGCTGGCATAAACACAAAAGAGATTGGAGAGGTCATTGAAGAGACAATTTCAAATTATGGGTACAAGCCAGTCTCAAATCTTACAGGACATGGTCTCATGCAGTACCTCACACACACTCCACCTTCTATACCTAATGTGAAAGCTGAACATGGGGTGGTGCTTGAAGAGGGCGATATTATAGCAATCGAACCTTTTGCAAGTGATGGTGCAGGAAAAGTGACAGATGGACACCTTAAAGAAATATATCATCTGGTTGGGGAAAAACCGATACGCCACCCGGTAGTAAGGAAGGTGTTTTCACAGATAGCCGAATATAAAACACTGCCTTTTGCGAAACGGTGGCTTACTGGCACACGAATTGATTTTGCACTGCTGCAACTTGAAAAAGCAGGGATCGTCTCAGGATACCCGGTATTAAAGGATGTAGACGGTGGGCTGGTTTCACAGGCAGAACACACAGTAATAATCACAGAGAACGGGTGTGAGGTTCTAACTAAATAGATATCATGTTATTAAAAATCGTCATCTTCCTAACATTGCTATTGTTGACGAACACTGCCACAGCCTGCATAACACAGGACACCACCATAACTATCAATTCCCAAAACATAACCAGTAATACCACAGTCTACTACACTGACAACGATTTAACACGCCTGCAAACGATGATTGACGTAGAGGGGGATAACAACAGCTATGTTAATGCATGGGAACTACTAAAATACGAAAACATAAAGAGAAAACAACTAACTTCAATACCATACACGATAGAAAACGTCTCCCTGCAACGAACAAACAAAGATGTGGCGATAAACCATGAAATAATTGGGAAAATTAGTACAACACGGCAAATAAATATAAGCACGACGATAAGAAGTGTTTATACATGTAAAAATGAAACAATCATCACAATAACACCCCCTGATAATAAAACAACCATCCTTATCCACGAGAATGTCAAAATTGAGCAGACAATACCAATTCTTAAAACAAAAGAAGTTGGCTGCTACCACCAGATTACATTACAAACCAACAACACAACAACGTTCGAGCTTGCCCTAAAGAATGAAGCACCGATTGTTCAAAACACTACCGAATGTATAAATACAAGCGAAGTGGAAACAAATATCAGCCAAAAAAGCAAAACAGACAATATATACTTTATAGTATTTGCTATTCCGGTATTATTAATAGTTATTCTAATCATACTTTACCGGAGAAAATAACACAAAATATAGGGTAGCAATGAAAGAAATGAACAAAGACGATGTCTGTATCTTTATACCAACCCTTAATGAAGCTAAGAATATTAAAAAACTAATAAAACAGTTCATGGAGCAGGGGTATAGCAACATCCTTGTTGTCGATGGACACAGCAACGATAAAACGCCAGAAATCGCGCAGGATGCAGGAGCAACCGTAATCATGCAGCAGGGGAAAGGAAAAGGTCAGGCTATAAAACAGGCTTTTAAACACATCCGGACGCCATACACTATCATGATTGATGGAGATGCCACCTACAAACCAGAAGAGGTGTCTACACTCCTAAAGCCACTTCAAGAAGGAATCGATCATGTAATGGGGAATCGGTTCGCAAACTATGAAGAGGGTGCTTTTACGCATTTAAACATGGCTGGAAACAAAATATTGAATAAGATGTTTGGATTCGCTTATGGAGTATGGTTTAAGGACATCCTCACCGGATACCGTGGATTTAATAATAAGGCGATTAAAACGTTTGAACTGAATGAGACGGGTTTTGAAATAGAAACTGAAATGACCATAGAAACCATTAAAAAACACCTTACAGTAACAGAAATGCCTATCACATACCTCCGGCGGAGGGGTGACCCAACGAAACTGCATCCATTCAAGGATGGTATCAGGATTATGAGTACCATATTCAAACTTACAAAACTGCACAACCCGTTATTCTACTTTGGAATAATTGGAATACTGATGGCAGTTACAGGTGTAGCGGTTGGCATCCACATTGTGCTTGAATGGTTAAAAGGTATTAACCACATACCACTGACCATCCTTGCAACACTTCTTATCATGGGTGGAATACAGATATTTATGTTTGGATTGCTAGGCGACCTATTGGTAACGCTGCATCGTGAAGTTTTAAGAGGCATACAAAAGAAAAAATAACACCATAACCCGTATATATCAATCTTAGATCTCCAAACGCACACAAAGATGATATTAGCAGTGCGTTTCCGATAAGAATTCCAGAGCAGAAAAAAAATCGATAAGAACGCATGGAAGAGTTTTTAAACTTACATTTTGATTTTTGTTTGTTGTTCATCTCCACACAACGATGCAGTATAAATTGGTTGAAACAGTTGGAGGATGCATGGCATCTGTAATACGTATCCGTTCATCGGAATAAGTAAGTTTTTCGCATACTGCCATAGTGGCTTTGATGTCATGCATGATCAATAGACTTGCAAGTTCAACTGTGCCAAAGGTTTTAGGATCTGGCAGCAAGAACAACGTTCTTCCCTGTTCTATTGCTCCAATGATTCTGTTTTGTTGTGTGGTGTAATCCCTGCCATGTACTGTAACAATCTCCACGGTTTCTTCCACAATCCCAAGTCTGGCACAGGCTATCTGCATGCTGGATATTCCTGGTATTACAATATCTGTTGGTTTTTTGTATTTTCCAAGTCCGGAGAGCATGGGGTCACCTGTCGATAGCACCACGGTTTCGTCTGGAAGAAACGGTATCTCTGAGTAGTCCTTAATGAGGTTGGCTTTAACATGTATGTGATCTTGCGCAATCTCTATTGCTCGCTTTGAACCATAAATGATCGTTGCAGCCTCTATTATTCTGATTGCTTCTTTAGTAAGTTGCATTGGCCCTATACCGACCCCGACAATCTTCATTTTGTTCCTCCTGTGTCATATATCTGTGTACCATTTCCGTCAACTATTACGATTCTAATGTCGTATTTTTTTGAAGCGACATTGATGCTCTCGCTGATAACAGGATGGGATGGATCTTTTTCAATTAGTTCTGTTACTGTGTGGTATTTTGTCCGGGTTAATATCTGCGGGTTTGCCCATTTTAGTATGAGAGCCGGGAGCCCACAGAGAATGGTTTTTTTGCCATATTCCCTTGATGTTTCAACTGCTTGTTTTATGCCGCTTCCAATGAGTACTACAACGCGATCAGGAAACAGTATATGAGCATACCGCATGCCCCTCCTTCCGGTAGTTAATACCGGTCTATCAGCGTTTTTGATCTGCTCTTTATTGGATGCTTGCAGATGTTCATTCCATGGTTCAACAAAGCCGGTGGTTCCAAGTATAGAGATACCGCCCTCTATTCCAAGCTTTCCATTAATGGTGTGCTCTGCTATTTGCCTGCCATGAGGTACCGTTAGCAGGACTTCTACGCCGTGCATATCAATCTCTTTTAATGCTTCTTTTATAGCTGTTAGTATCTGCTTTCGCGGGGCCGGGTTTATGGCAGCTTCTCCCTTTTTTAGGTAAAATACGTCACGGCTTGCAGTACCGATACCTTCTCCTGCTGCAAGTGTGATTGATGCTGCTGCTTTCGCCTCGGCAATGATGTCAATACCACCAGTCACATCTTCACCATGATCACCAGAGTACTTAATTGCAACGGCTTTTCCATTTTCAGCGCGCACCGGCACGCTGATTGTGATGCCTGCAGGAGTCATTATATTAACCTCGCTGGTATGGTATTTTTTGAGGGATAATACTGCTGCCTTTGATGCAGCAGAAGCAGTGCTTCCTGTGGTATACCCACGATTAAGTGTTTCACCTGTCGAGAGCAGTACCAGTTTTCCAGAGTGTATGCCCTCTTCAAGCTCTCTTCCTTGAATGCGTGAGCGTTCTATCCACTCAAGTGGTATTTCAAAGTTATTAACAGGGTCCTTCATTGTATTGATTATTTTATTTCTCGACTACTTAGTATCGAGAGTTAAATGTTACCGGTATTATATTTCTACACCCGATTGCTTGCGGCACTTGACTACTGTGTAGTCAAGAGTTAATGGTTATTTTCCTGCATACGAAGTATGCAGTGCTCGAAGATAACCGATGTTTATGTTTCGATAAAGGAAAGTACTTAGTATAACATAGGCTATAATGATTATAAGAGTTGCCATGGCTGATGAAGATGAAGAGATCTTACACTACCTTGTAATTCCAGATCGTACACAGATGGAAGAGCACACCATTGCAACAGTTGGTGATGCTGTCATTGGAAACCGTGTAAGCATTGGTTATGGTATTACTGCAGATAGTATCACTATTGGAGAGCATTCCAGTATAGAGGGAAATATAATAGCACGTTCTGATCTGCGAGTAGATCTCTGGACAAAGATTAACGGCAGCGTACAAACTGATGCTGATGCATACTTTGGGGAATTCGTTAACGTAAATGGGAAGCTTACAGTAGATGGCAGCCTTGATGTAGGGAACAATGTCCAGATCAAAGAGGGCTACACTGCCAAAGGCTGGATAATAGTACGAAATCCACTACCTATACTTACCTACATATTTCTTTATCTGATAACCCTGTTTCAAATTGACAGAGGGGGCGAAGAAATAGAAAAAGCACTAAATCACCTGTTCAGTGAAGAAGAGCAGTTGCTATCTATGAACATGCTAACAATACCGGATCATGCTATTATCAGCTTGACTGATATAATAGTACAGGAGGCAGCAATTATATGCAGCGACTGTCGCCTTTTTGGAAATATAAAAGCAAGATCGCTGTATATGGGCGATCGAAACAATCTTTTTGGAAGCATACGCACAGATCAGGACATATACGTTGGTACTGGTTGCGTTATCCATGGAGCACTCGAATCAAAGACAGAAATTAACATTCTTCGCGGCACTCGTGTTATGGGTGATGTCAATGCAAACAAGGTTATTTTCCATGAAACTGCATGCATAGACGGCGCGATCCATGCACCAGGAGGTGTGATTAAGATCAAGGATGATGTGGATGGGCTTGCTAACGATATGCTCAACACATATTACTGTTTCAGTCTGCTGTTTCCAAACTCGATATAATGTGTTTTACTTTAAAAAGCATAAGGCTGAAAAGCATTCAACTACACACAACGTAAGTAGAATGTACTTGCCAGAATACTGTGTGGGTAATATCCTATAACACCAAAAGGCGTTGGATTAAAGATATGGAATTTAACAGCGGAGCAAGGCATGGGGTGAGAGGGGGTGGGTAATTCCCCAGTTCTCCACACATATCCCATCAGTTGAAAAAAAACTATCTCACAAACAGCTTAACTTAAGCATGTTCTTAACTATTATGGGAGGTTGCCCCCGCCCATCAGCTCTTTCTGTTTTTCGATATTAATCCTGATTAAAATTTCAAAAATCTTTTTTATTTCTCCAACATCAAGACCTGCTTCTATGGCATTCTCAGTAGCACGGTTGAGTACAATCTGACTCTGTAGTTCATCATTGATCTCTCTATCTTCCATTCGCTTTTCCTTGATTACCTCTTCTGCGAGTTTTGTTCGTTTAGCTATAAGTGATATAATATCACAATCGAGCTTTGATATCTCATCACGAGCATGTTGAAGTGTCATGGTTTAATCCTCTTATCTTGTATGCATCAAAATTCCTTATTTCCTTGATTACTTTGCGCACTTGATTACTTCGTAATCAAGAATCACAATTTCTACACGACGAATTTGTGCAGGTTTCAATCTTTTATCCTGTATGCACCCTTATTATTAATCTTCGTATTTATGACTTTTCCGCCCAGACCACTCCATGCTTCGACAACTTTTTTAGTGTTGTCCTCGTGTGTGATTGCTACATAAGATGGGCCTGTTCCGCTGAGACTTGCAGATACTGCCCCGGCTTCAAGAGCGGCAAGCATTGGCTCAGGACTAAAACCAAGAGCAGCGGAGTATACTATGCCATTTAATGTCATAGCATGCCAGTAATCCCCACTTTCAGCCATCGCATTTGCATCAGCAATCCAGGGCGACACAAGTCTGCACCTTGAGACATTCACATCCCTACTGAATGCCTGTAATGCTGGGGCATACACAACTGCTTCAGCCTCGATCTGCTCATGTCTGATGATCAATCGTTTTTTATTATCAGTTACAACAACACCGCCAAGATAAGAAGCGGCGGCATCATCGAAGGCACCGGTGATAGTAACGCCTGCTTCAACTGAAGCATCAACGCCAATATTTATCGCATCCATCGGATTAAGTTCCTCTTCTATTGCAAAAAGTGTTGCCAGAACAGCGGCATTTGCTGCAGCACTACTGCTTTTTAGTCCGCTTGCCTGTGGAATATTACTGATCGTTTTCACAATACCTCCGTAGTTTAGATTGAAATGCAATAATGTGTGTTTTACTGCAAGTTCGATCAGACGCGTGTCTCCACCGCCTTCGATAATTCCTTTTATGCCGCTTCGATGAGATGTTAGTGTTACTTCCGCTATGGTGTGTAGGTCAAGAGCGAAGGCAGCGCCTTTCCATGTTGAAATCGCATTTATTATGCTTCCTGCACCACAGGCGGCTGCTTTGCCATAATATGTCATAGTTTTTATCTTATCTATTGTAAAATCATCAGTGCATCAAGGGATGTTACCTTGCCATCCTCACTAACATCAGCAACAGCGAGGGTTTTGGAATCACAGAGACTGCTGCCAACTGCTATTTGAAGCACGATTGCAGCATCTGCTGAAGTGATTTGGGTATCGCTATTTACATCACCTCTAAGCTTGTTATAAGAGGAAATAACGATACTGTCTGTTACTGTAACTCCTTTGCTGTCGGTTACTCTTGCCGTGATTGTGTGAGAACCATCTAACAGATTTCTGCTGAAGGTATCAGTACTTCCGATGTGGTTGTTGATAGTTGAGGTCCAGTTGTAGCTGTATGGTGGTGTGCCGCCGATTACACTGCTTGCAAAGGTAATCGGGTTTCTCTGTAGTCTATGAATAGGAGATGTGATTGATATTTTCAGTGATCGAGGTGATATCGTAAGGGTTTTCTTGGAATAACCAGCTTTTAATGTAACATTTGTCAGATTGAGCACTTCCATGTCATTATAATATTGTGTAATATTATGTGAGTTAAGGCTTCCACTCACTGTTATTTGATTGTCACTGTCTTCCAGCATAAATGTGTCAGAGAAGATTCCTTCATCGATTATCCGGTTATTTTTTGAGAGTTGTAGAGCGATGGTGCGCCAATTGATCTGTTTGGCTGCAATGTCATATCCGTATGTTAGATGTACTGGATACCAGGCTGGAAGATCTGCAAATTCTCCTCCATCAAGCTCTGAATACTGCTTGATCTCTCTGAGTTGCACCATGTCAGTGGTGGCTCCTGCAAATACAGAATCTATTTTAGCAGTGAATACTTTCATGGAACCATTATAGTAGGTATACACTTGTTTGCTTCTCATCACGGTATCGTATACAGGCGTGCCGTTTTTGAGGAGTGTGAACCAGACCTGTCTTGGATATACATGTGCATCAATCTCTCTTGGGTTGAGGGCGTAGTTCTCGTGCAGCGCCCATATCTCTCCATTCGGATACTGATCAGCGAGTAGCATGGACTGGTTTAATATCAGGGTGCCGTTCGCAGAGTACTGTCTTACGCTGCTGAACTGTACAAGGTTTGTTGATTTCTTTCCATAGAACACAGAACCGATAACAATCTCCAGAGCGCCATCAGTGTATCTCTCACCATCATGAACTATTGCATTACTCTTGTAAGTGCCATTGGAAATCTGCAGCCACGCCTCCCGGGGTGTAGCCCTTGCATCAATGTCAATCAAAGAGAGAGTATAATTTTCTTCAAGCTCTGCTGTTTCAAGGGGCGCAGCTTCCTCTGGCATGAATAAATATGTTGCATTGTTTATCAAAACACTTCCATTTATCTCAGAATATTGATAAACATCTTCAAGTGTAACTAATTTGCTGCCTGCGTTGTTCATGCCCTGGAAAATATCACCTACACACGCCCTGAAGATGGTTGTGTTTGGTCTGTACGAGAAGCAATCGCCTGATACAACCACGCTATCCATGACTGTTACATTGTTCTTTGAGAGCTGCAGCCACGCCTGCCTTGGTGTTACTCTTGCATCGATATCCACAAGGGAAAAATTATAGTTTTCATATATCTCCCAGTCCTGTCTATCAGGAGAACCGTGTGTGAATGAGTGAGTATTATTGTTTATGAGAAGACTTCCATTTGTCTCCGAGTACTGGTAGACATCTGTCAGCCTCACCAGGTCAGTAGTGGTTCCTTTGAAAACAACTTCTATTTTAGCGCTGAATATCTCGTGTTGTGTCCCGTTATACCAGTAGGTATCTCCTGTCCTCACAACAAGATCCTCTATTACATAGTCATCTTTTGATAACTGCAGCCACGCCTGACGCGGGGATGATTTCGCATCAATGGCTATCAGGGCAAGGGTATAATTTTCATAGAGATTCCACTTGGCTATACCTGGCCATGCAGCAAGAGGAGGAGGGGGGAAGCTGTTTATAGCTATAAATGGATAAAATCTCAACTCATCAGAATCTGCAATTTTAAAATCGATCTTGCCAATTATATGTTTAGTACTTTTTGGATCAAGGGAAAAATTATCGTTGTTATTTAGAATAAGTTTTTTCTGTGTGGCATTGACAACTTCCAGTTTACCGAATTCATCCCCGCTTTTTATAATCGTTACATCATCGGAAATAGCCCATGTGTACCTAAGCTGCAC
>RXIJ01000118.1 GCA_004212095.1 Methanosarcinales archaeon
TTCCGTATAAAAGTGATAAAAAATCAAACATGTCCACAACCCCAAACACCTAAATCAAAAATTGAAGATTATAATAACAAGCCTCCACCCTAAACCCCCTTTTCCCTTTCACGCCCCCAATTATTCTTTTTTGAACCACCATATCTTCAGATAACATATCAACAAAGGCATTAAACCACATATTTTGATAAGGCGTTCCCTTAAACCCCTTGAGCCTATTTTGTTTATCATCCTCTCGAATAATATTATTGCCTTCAAAGTATACCCCAAGAACTTTATGTTCTCCATTTTCATTTATCTCTGTTTCAATTTCTACAGAGACATCATCAATTTGCTTGCCAGGAATAACATAAAATCTATCATAGAAAGGCAATAAACACTCCGAAATGAACGCAAAAGCTAATTCAAAGTCACTTATTTGTAGCAATTCAAATCTATGACCGCAAATGGCCGTTGGCCCAAATCTTGCCAGCCCGCTTTGAATAGGGCAGATATTTTATTAGGCAAATGAGGCAGACTGATTATTTTTTTTACTTCTCCGGATATCTTCTCCGGATTATCTTTGGCTTCTTTTAGCTTTTCACGAACCAACCTTGCATCAATTTGTGAAAATTTCTCTGCCAATGTTGCCATTAAGGATGATATCCATATACTCCTCATTCCCAAGATTTCTTACTAAAGGTGTATCTGCGAGAATGGCTTTCAACATCTTGTTTAATGATGCTGTTCCGCTTTTTTTTCGACCCAGTCGTTTCACAAGCCGAAAAAATCGTTCCAGAATATTATTCGTTCGTTGAGGCAGGATGACAACTGGTCCTTCAGGCGTTTTCACGATAATTGGATCGGCAAAAAGTTTACTCCAATATTTATCTATTTGCTCGATCATTTTTGCATACGTCTTCTTTCTCTCCTCGTCGAGCTGCACCCATTTCCTGAACTCAATTACCTCTTTCTCGATGGTCTTTATGCATGTCTCACCGCCTTCGTCATTTAATCCATTTTTTCCTTCCGACAATGCGATACGAAGAGCCTTGCGAAGTTTGTCAAAAACTTTCACTTTGGCCTCCATGCTTGCGACAGCATCTATTAATTCCTTATCCTTCATCACTTCGTCAAGTAATTTCCAGACCCGCAAAAAAGATGCATTATCCTTGGCTGTATTACGTAGATAAATTTCACTAATTCCCTCTAAAAGCTGATGAAGTTCTTTGAGTCTCAGATAAAAATCTAAGTGTTTTCTATCGAAAGGGAATCCATACCCATGTAACTCATGAGATGATTCCAGAGCCCGCTTTATAAGTAAATACGTCGCTGCAGCAGGCATGTGTTGAAGGTATTCAGAAGTAAAAGTACCATCTTTTAAAGCTTCCCCGAACTTTGTTATTGTTTCTACATCTTCGCCAATCTTATTTTTTAGGTAATTTGCCTTTCGACGAAGTGAACCACGAACATCAAATTTTTTCAAACGTTTTTGGATTGTCTGATAATCTTGCAATAACAAGTCTTTCCCAATATCCCTAAGAAAATGAAAGTGACAGATAAAATCCGCTATACCCGGAAACACTACAGCTATAGCTGCTAAAATTGCTGCCCCCATGTCATGAACAAGTGCGGTAGGTATACCATATTGTTTTTTTATTCTGTGAAAAAACGGGAGAAGTTCTTCTTTCTTTTCAGAAGGAGTCTTGATTGCCCCCAACACTATTTCCGAAATCCCATCAAGGCCGCAGAACAGATGCGGACTATCACCTTCGCAAGTGCCATCCACATGAAGAATATATCCTCCTCTTTGGGCCGTTGAAAGTCGTAACTTATCACTGCTCTCCTCGTGGGCAAGGGCCAGATAAACAATAAATTTCTGACCGAGAAAACTGACTTCCCGCTCAGAAATACTAATATTTTCAGATGCTGATTCATTCATAATTTCTCGATTGTTACGTGAACGAAGGAAAAGCGCCTTTCCAACATATTCGATGATATCAAACCCAAAGGTGCAATGAGCGGGAACGAGCTTTCGGAGTTCTTCTGAAAAATACACTGTTCCACATATAGGGCATTCTAATTCTGTTTCTTTGGCCTTGTGACAACCGTTTTCTCTTGAGTTGTTTTTCGGACGTTTAATTTTACGCGGCAGTCAGAGCAGTATTCGACTTCTGAACAAAAATGAATCATTGGCTTTTGTGGAAACAAAGCTCCTGCATTGACATTCAAAAGTAACTTGTTTACATAAACCCTGAATAGCTTCAAGGCTTTGTATCCGGAGTTTTTTTTAACAAGCCTTGAGATACTATAAAATTTTGAATTGCTGCCTGCGACAATCTGCTCTTCTTTATTTCTCGCAATACCAGAATATCCTCCAAACCAATTCCATGATGCTTGATAATTGCTGCGAGAATCATTATTGCCTCTGGTTCGGTTATGGTGATAAGAGGTGATCGGCAGATAATTGAGCGTCTCTGCTGCACCTGTTTTCCGTATACTGATTCGTCCTCTGCAAAATAGACATAAACACCGTCATGTTTTTCACGACAGATGCCTCGGCAATTGCTGAAGTGATGGAGAAAAGACTGAGGCGAAAGTCCAAGAAGTTCACCTATCTGTTTACCGGAAAGTCCCGCAGGTGCTGAAATTACCAAGTGAACAATGGTTTTCTTGAGATTGCCATGCTTGGAGAAAGCCGCATTTTTATAACGCCACAGGTCATGCTCGTCAAAGGTCGGTACCTGCGGCAAGGTATAAAACCTACCATTCTGGTTATAGCTTGTGTACACATCGATGCGAGATCTCCAACATTGAATACTTTGATTTTATAAAAATGCTGCCATGCGTTTTTGATCGTATCTTGTTTCAATCGAGTCATTTCAAATTCCTATTAAGTATATGATTTCATAGAACACAAATATCATACACTTGATAGAAAACAAACAAAAAAATGCTCTTTTTTTTGTGAGAATACAGCAAAATGGGCAGAAAACTATTTTTTTGCGTCATCATATACAGCAAAATGGGCAGAAAACTATTTTTTTGCGTCATCATAGACTTCATAGATTGACAACTTGTTGGTTTTTAAATCAATAATATTAGAACGTTAACCCAGTCCAACGGTCATTTGCGGTCATAGTTTCTAATATTACAAATAATTTTTAAAATCAAACTTTTATTGAAAATATTGGCATCCTTCATATCACCTCAAAAGTACTTTACACTCTTTTGGGGAAAACCCCTATTAAATACGAAGTGGCTTCAGAAAGTGTAAAGTACGTATGAAGGATGCCAAAATATTGAAGTTATATTTTAGATGTGGTAATATTTATTTATGCAAAAAAGCAATAAAACTCGCTGGCACAGACTCTTCGCAAAACTTCTTGAGGAACTGCTTACACCCTTCGGCATCACAGTTATAACTGAATTTCCGGTTATGAATGATCCGCCGGAGGCTGATATTCTGATTTTAAGAAAAAATCAGGCTGAATGGTCAAAACAACAACTTGCCTTGTTACCTGATGGAATCAGAGAGAGCAAGGCAGGGCATATCTTGATTGAATTTAAATACAGTGAGTCTGTTAATAAAAAAGCCTTATCCAGGCACTTGGTTATGGTACCTTCTACAAAAGATCTCAGAATTTGCAGACAAGCAGTGTACGAACCTTTATTATCAGCTCCAAAACTCCAAATAAACGATTTTTAGAAAAATTTGGGTATGCAGCTACAAAAAAACAAGGTGTTTATAAAAGTGACAATCATATGCTTGAAACTCTTACCCTGCTGTCATTGAATGAGTTGGAAAACAAGCCGCACAATAATTTTGTCAAATGTTTTGCAAGCCGCAGAAAAGAAAAGAGGGCAGCCTTTCAAAAGATTTATGAGGCAGGTATGTCTTCGCTTAACACGCCTCTCCAATGGTTTATAAGAGGTCTTTGGGGAAGCTAATTTAAACTGGGAGGGGAAAACATGGATATAAAAAAAGCACTAACTCCTGAAATAGTCATGGAGATTGGAAAAATGTGGGGAGAATCCTATCTTAGAAATTTATCGGTTAAAGAGAGACTGGCAGGGCTAAACCCTGAAGACATTCTTGACAAATTTC
>RXIJ01000022.1 GCA_004212095.1 Methanosarcinales archaeon
AAAGCGGCCAAGGAAAAGAAGAAGAAACGGAATTGAAGTTAAAAAGTGTGATGAAAAGTTCTGAACTTCTCTAAACAGGTAATAGTGTCTCAGCAACTTAATTTTCAGGCAGGTGAGAACCTGTGAAGATTTCGAATGTATTAAGGAGATGAGAGGGAGATGATCAGGATGAAGCATATCACAATCTTGGGTGGGAAAGACAGAACAGACTTACGGTATATCCAAAAACTATTGGGATGCAAGAGTTCAAAGACGACAGAGATATATACACATGTGAGTGATAAAGACTTGAGAAAAATAAAAAGTCCATTAGACTCTATCCCGACTCAGGAGGTAATGGATGAAGATAGGTGAAGTTCTGCCAAAAGGTGGTATATTCGAAGTTTACTTCCGATATACCGCTAAGTTGGGAGGATGTGCGAACTTAAGTTTGGATATACAGATGTTATATGGAATTTGGAAACCCGTTAAAAATAAATAATGAACTGTAGTTCCATAAAGGTGGCTCCAAAAGATGTCATTAGAGAGTGAAATCAATCAAAAAGCAATAGAGATTCAAACGGATCAATATCCAATATCAATCGGAGAAATAATAAGTATTTATGAAAATAAAGAACTCGACATTCATCCACAATTTCAAAGATACTTTCGATGGAAAAAACTCCAAAAATCTAAATTTATTGAATCAATTTTATTAGGTATTCCAATCCCTCCAATTTTCGTGGCTCAGAGAAAGGATGGAATTTGGGATGTCGTGGATGGTCTGCAAAGGCTCTCTACAATCTTTGAATTTGTAGGTAAGTTAATTGATAAGGATGGTAACACTCTTCCTAAACCATGCCTTTTCGCAACGGAATATCTCCCGTCATTGGAAAATAAATATTGGGAATCTGATGAGGAAATGTATTCATTCCCAGATTCTGTTAAAATTGATTTTAAAAGGAAGAAATTAAATTTCGTCATTGTAAAAAAGGAAAGTGATGAAGAGGTTAAATTCGATATTTTTCAAAGGCTAAACACCTTGGGAAGTCAACTATCCAATCAAGAAATTAGAAATTGCCTATTAATAATGATTGACCCAGGGTTTAATGATTGGTTACGTGACTTAGCAAATTATCCGCCATTTTTAGATTCCATTCAACTTTCTGAGCGATATAAAAATGAACAATTTGATATGGAATTGGCACTTCGGTTTTTTGTATATAAAAATGCCCCCATTGAAGAAATATCGAAATCAAAAGATGTAGATGAATTACTTACACATCAAATGAGACGTTTTTCATCGGATCCAAGTTTTAATCGAAAAGAAGAAGAGCGTATATTTAAAGCAACGTTTGATATAATTGGAAAAGTGCTCGGATCAGACACATTTAAGAAATATTTCCCGCAAGAAGAAAGATTCAAAGGGCAATTCTTAATCTCAGCATTTGAAGTAGTGGCTATAGGTCTTGGGAAAAACATTGATTATTGGGAAGAAAAAGAAATCGAAGAAATAAGGGACATACTATCTAAAAAAATCAAATCTATATGGTCAAATGATACATTCACATCTAATTCAGGAAGTGGATCAAATGTTTCATCAAGACTCCCTGCACTATTACCTTTAGGTATGAGGTTATTTGAAAATGGGGATTAAAACCGTGTATCAGTTACAGGAAAAGCTCGATAAAAATTGGGCTTGGCGAAAAAAAGAGATAATCAATTTAATTAATCTAACAAAGTTTAGTCAAGACATAACACAGAACACAAATATCCGATCAGGCATTGTCTTGGTATACGCTCATTGGGAAGGCTATATCAAACAATCATCAGAATATTACTTACAGTTCATAACTTCTCAAAATATTCAGATGAAAAAATTCACCCCAAATTTCATTGCTGGAGCTATGACAAAAGCAATTGTTGAATGTGGACAAACAGGAAAAGTATCTAAACATACAAAACTGATAGAACAATTAATGAAAAAAATGGGTGAACCGATAAAGATACCATATAAATCGTTAATAACTGTACAATCAAACTTAAGTTCGAAAGTCCTTTCTGAAATCTTATTGACTTTAGACCTTGATCCATCACCTTACGAATTGAAGTTTATGTTAATAGATAATCATCTTTTAGGTCAAAGAAATAAGGTTTCACATGGACAATATTTGGATATTGACTTAAAAATTTTTTTAAATACTACCAAGGATATTATCTTTTTACTGGAAACATTTAGAAACCAATTAGTAGAGTCGGCAAAGTCTGGAAAGTATTTAGAAAATAATTAAGTGGGTTTCCAAACTTTTTGCCAGCAAGATTGAAGTCTTTACATCAATATACTGGTATAAGTGTTGAACACAGGGTGTGTCAAGCCTTCCATTTAGCTTTCTGCCTCATACACCTGGCAGGAGGCATGGAAATAGGCGTAAGAGAGCTTGTTTATTGGTGAAGCTGGGAGGGGGGGGGTTATATATTATATTCATAGTTTCAATTTAGTAATTAGTATTTTACCGAAAAATTTATATTATATAAATACATGGATTAGTTTTGAGGTATTATTATGAAAATCCAATCAGTACGTCTCCTCGACCAGGTAGACGAAGAATTTATAGAAACGCTCATGAATTTGGATCTTAAAAGAAATGTAGCTAAGGTGATAACTTACCTGAAAAGTGTTAGTGAGGTAACATCACGCGATTTAGAGAGAGGGTCAGACCTGAGACAACCAGAGGTTAGCATAGCTATGAGAGAGCTTAAAGGGCTTGGCTGGGTTGAAGAACGTGAAGAGAAAAAGCCAGGAAAAGGAAGACCTTTTAAAGTCTATAAACTCAAAGCAAGCATGAGCAGTATTATTAAACACTTAGAAAATGAAAAAAACAAAGAGACAGAGAAGGTACTCAATAACATTAATCGTTTGAAACAACTAACAGCAAAATAATTGCAGGTTGTTTGTAATGCGAGAAAATCCTTGTCATACCCGAGATTAACTCGATTACGTAACGTTGTACTTTACGAACCACAACAAAGCCTGCAAGAAACGCAAATTTACCTAATTTTATGTACTTTCAGCAGAGTGCGCAATGTAATTTTAACAGAGTAAGCAATCTCTCTCTAAGTTTATTTGCCTCTATACTGGTCCGCTTTCTGGGTCTTGCTACTGTAATATTCATACATTCAACAATGCTGCCCGGTCTTGCAGACATCACAATAACCCTATCAGCAAGATATACTGCTTCATCGATGCTGTGCGTCACAAACAAAACAGTTTTCTTTGTTCTTTCCCAGATTTCCAGTAATTCTTCCTGAAGTACGTTTCTTGTTTGTGCATCCACCGAGCCAAACGGTTCATCCATTAATAAAATAGAGGGATCATTTGCGAGAGCCCTGGCAATTGCCACCCTTTGTTTCATACCTCCTGAAAGTTCGTATGGGTAGTGGTTCTCAAACCCTTTTAACCCTACAAGAGCTATACACTCATTAGCAATCCTGTACTGTTCTTCTTTGTCTATTTCCTTTATTTCAAGCCCAAGTGTAACATTTTTAATGACTGTTCTCCATGGGAATAATGAAAACTCCTGGAATACCATCCCTCTATCAGGAGATGGCTCTTTTACCTCTTTACCATCAAGGAGAATTTCTCCACTGGTTGGTTGGTCGAGCCCAGCAATCATTCTAAGTAGTGTAGTTTTACCGCATCCTGATGGACCTATAATACATAAAAATTCATTTGGCTTAACATCTAAATTAACATTCTCCAGTGCGTTCGTTTCACTTTTATTGGTGTTAAAGCTCTTCGTTAGATTCCGAATTTCGAGTTTGTGATTCATTTTAATCCTTTTTATCCACTCTCACTATTTTTATTTTTCACTTTATTTCATCATAGAAACTGGTATCAAAAATATCCTCTTCTTCAAGCACTTTTACTCCACTCCCTTCATACCTTTCTTTGTTCAGTTCGTAAATAACTCTTGCGTATTCGAGCCCATCCACTGTCTCTGCATGCGGGTCGTGAATCCAGCGCGTACTAGTTACATTTAGAGAATGCATTATCGTTTTTACATTTATATTGTACCGCTTCCCAAAGATTTCCGCTGCTTCTTCTGGGTGCTCATTGATATAGTTAGTAGCACGGATATGAATCTTAATAATCTGCTTGACTATGTCCGGATGTTCACTGATCATCTCCCCACTTGCAACCAAGCAGCAGCACGCATGGTTTGGACACATCTCACCTCCTACTATCACAATTGTCCCATATCCGGCTTCTTCAATCATCGAAGGATAGGGAGTGCAAATAAAAGCAGCATCAATAGCTTTAGCGCCAATAGCTGTAACAGCATCACTTGGCCCCATTCCTTTTATATTTACGTCTTTTTCAGGATCTATTCCATTATCTAACAACCATTTTGAAAGAATGGTATGGGGAATCGAACCAGGGGGGTAGGTCGCTATTGTCATGCCCTTTAAAGATTGTGGTTCTTTATATTTGTCAACAAGGTCAGAACGGATAATCAGTGCATCCCCCCCAGTCTCCACACCTGCAATTAATTTTGCATCTAAGCCCTCATACATAGCCGAAATTGGTGGTGCCATGCCTACATAAGCGACATCAAGGTCTCCAGCAAGCATTGCATGCATCTCCGGAGGTCCGGATGGGAATTCCTTCATTTCGACTTTTTCTATACCAAACTTTGCAAGGTCTTTTTCCCACCACCCCTTTTCTGATGCCAGCATCGCTGCTGTGTGGTGATTGATTGGTTGATATCCCATATAAAGAGTGGCCATTTCCGAAGGTGTTTTTTCATCCACACATCCTGCGAATATCGCAACCAGTGCAACCGATACGGTAGCTGTTAAACTTAGTATCATTCTTTTTTTCATTTCAATCACTTTTAATCCATTCCATTTTCACATTACTGATATTTTGCGTTTTAAATACCATATTTCAACAATTCATGTAAAGGGAAACACCCGTTACACCTACCACAGCCTGCCCTTGTTTTTAATGGATTCAATCCATAATCTCTAATTATGTCCAGCCATGCTTCATAAACCATAGTAGCGCCTTCTAAAGCAGGAGGCCTCTTTCGTTCATAATCTGCCCCATACAAAGGTCTGAAAGGTTTTGGCAAGGGTATTGCTCCGGTTTCGGCTATCGCTTTAATTCCTTCAATGGTTTTTTCTTTTGGCTCAAGTCCTATCAGTATCCATGACTCCACATGGTTCTCTCCAAATATCTCTACAGCTTCTCTCATAGCCTTTAAATAATCTTCAGCCGGATGATCCTCTGTTTTTCCTGGAATTACTTCCCTTCTTGCATGCTCATCATAAACCTCTAAATTAAAGCTGATTTCCGTAGCACCCGCAGAGTAAAGAGTTTCCATTTCCTTTATTTCTATTGGACAAATTTGTATACCAATTGGGAGTTTGCTCACTCTTTTTATAGCAGAAATCGTTTCTTCATAATCTTTTACTGCGTCTTTTAGCGTTCCGGAATTTATGTTTATATCTTTCAGTTCCACATATTTTTTTCTTTTTTCAAGTTCTTGCTCTGTGAGGTTTGTATTGTATTTATCTTCAATATCATAGCATGCCCTGAGTTCTGAGTTCGTTTCTATCTCCTGTATTACTTCTTTTGCTCTTTATAAATACAGAAATTTGATAACATCGTCGCAAGAGAGTCTTTTCCATGCAATTGGATCTTGTTGAATAGTGGAGTAGAATGCCATTTCGGCTTACTTAGTGTAGCGCCGATAGCTTTTTTACCGTTCTCCAATATCCAGCCTTTACTATCTATTATCTTGAATTCAAAAGGCGATTCTTCTAGAAAAGGCTGTAAAACGCCTATATTACAAGTCTCTCCATAATCTAAAATGAAGTCTTTACCGCTTCCTGCAACCCCCGCTCTTGACTTCCCGCCTTCAGCATATTCATCAGGTACTATCTCATGGTAATACCTTGCATTTGGATTCACTTTTAACCCTTTGCAGAGCAAGCCAATTTTCAACTTGGAAATATCTTTATTTCTCATTTCAATATATCCTTCTTCTATTTAAACATCATATCCTCTACAATCCTGTTATCTAAAAGCCACTTTGATAAAATTGTGTGTGGAGTGGAAACAAGGGGGTGAGCCCCCTCTGTCATATCTTTTAAAAATTGCGGTTCTTTATATTTATCAACAAGGTCCGAACTGACAACCAGTGCACTCCCCCTCACCTCTAACCCTGCAATTAATTTTGCATCCAAACCCTCATACGTGTTTGCTTTGCATCCAGTGTGAAGCACGATCATTGACTTTTTAACCCCGTAATATCTTCATTTTTCATTTCACGATTCCCCTCTTCCATTTAAACATCCTGTCCTCAACAAGATACCTGAATAAGCGGTCTATACACAGTGCCGTTAATCCAAGGACGAGCATGTAAGCTATTACATAATCCATCTGATGCAGATAGTAAAATTTCTGGAATAGCCGATAGCCAAGTCCACTGTTGCTGACTCCGAACATCTCAGCAGCTACCACACACATCCATCCAACACCCATTCCAACCCTTGTCCCGGTAGCAATCGAGGGAAGAGCATAAGGAAAAGCAACATACCTGATTAGTTTTTTATCCCCGGTGCATCCAAGCACTTTACCGGTTTCCACAAGCACCTTTGGCACATTTCTGAATCCCGTATAGCTGTCAATTAAGATTGGGAAAAATGCACCGATGAATATGATAAACCCGGCTGCATAATGATTAAGACCTATCCAGAGAATCGCAACTGGTATCCATGCAAGAGGTGGTATCGGTCTTACGATCTCAATAAGCGGATCTATCGCTTTGAATACATTCTCGAACCATCCCATGGCAATTGCCATTGGAATTGCTGCACAAAATGCCAAAGTCAGTCCTATACCAAAATGAAGGAGACTTACCAGTATATCCGGGATTAACACACCCTTAAGTACGTAGATGGAATAAATAACGCTTGAAAAGCGCGGCAAGATTAACGAATCTCTTATCACATATCCTGCCACAAACTCCCAGAGAACAAGAACTGTGATTAGTGGAGCTAACCACAATCCTCTCTCTTTTATTGGTATATTCATCTTTTTATTTCGTCATAGAAGCTTGTATCAAAAACATCTTCTTTTTCAAGCATTTTTATACCTTTTCCTTCATATCTCTCTTTGTTTAGATTATAGATTACTCTTGCATATTCAAGACCTGATTCAACCTCAAGATGCGGATCATAAATCCATTGCATATCTGTTGTATCTATTGACTTTTGTATCGTTTCAACATCTGCATCCAGCCACTTTGCACAGATCTCCGCCACTTCCTCCGGATGTTCAATTTCGTATTCTGTGGCACGTATATGCGTCTTAATAATCTCCTTTACTATCTCCGGATGTTCCTCGATCATCTTATCACTTGCAGTCAGGCAGCAGCATGCGTGGTCCTTCCACATCGAACCAGACCATTCAACGATTACTCCATTGCCTTCCTCTACGATGATTGTTGGTGAGGGGCTTGCAAGAAATACGCAATCAACGGTGTTAGCTCCAATGGCGGTAATTGCATCACTTGGACCCATTGCTTTTAGGTCCACGTCATTTTCAGGGTCTATTCCATTATCTAACAACCATTTTGAAAGAATGGTGTGTTGGATCGATCCTGGGGGGAAGGTTGCTATTGTCATACCTTTTAAAGATTGGGCCCCTTCATATTTATCAGCAAACTCCGGACGGATAACGATTGCAGAGCCCTGCGTCTGTACACCAGCGATAATCTTTGCGTCCAGTCCTTCGTACATGGCGGCAATAGGTGGTGAAACACCCACGTAAGCTACATCAAGGTCTCCAGCAAGCATTGCATGCATCTCCGGAGGTCCGGATGGGAATTCCTTCATTTCGACTTTTTCTATGCCAAACTTTGCAAGGTCTTCTCCCCACCATCCCTTTTCTGATGCCAGCATTGCAGCAATCTGGTGCGTGCTTGGTTGGTATCCTATATGAAGAGTGGTCATTTCCGAAGGTGTTTTTTCATCCACGCATCCTGCAAAGATTGCAATCACTGCAACCGATACGATAACTATTAAACTTAGCACAATTCTTTTTTTCATTTTAATCACGTTTAGTTCATTTTATATTACATTACTGAGTATTATTTTATATTTAAGTATTCCACCAGCACAAATTATTATTTAAATTTTTCTGTTTGTGCACTAAATTGTCCAATTGTATAATATCACAGCAAGATATATCAATCAGAAAGGTCATTATTTGCCATATATGAGTATTGCAGATAATATGGTATCCGAGATATTCAAACACGACAAAGAGCTGCCAGTGGTGTTAACAGAGAAAATCAAACAGAAACTTGGAATTAGTATAGGAGAATTCAGTGAAAAATCCGGTATACCATTAAGCACGCTTTACAAAATCCTCTCTGGTGAAAGAGATCCAAACCTGCGCACCTTCAGAAGGATACTAAATACTGTAGGGGAGATAGAGAATGAGCATGTGAAAAAGAATAAAAAATTTATTGCTGTTGTCTGTTCCCGCGGCTGTTTGGACGTGCTTGAAAAAACAACCCTCGACACTGGAAGAAATATCTTTGATATCAGAGAATATGCGGTTACAAGCATGGAAGAGGCAATGATAGCAGCGATACAGGCCGAAAAAGACGACGCTTCTGCGATTGTATGTGCACCGATCGTCAGCTCCACGGTTGAAAAAGTAGTTAGTATACCGGTTGCTACTATAAAACCAAAATTGAGTATTGCCAGTGCAATTGAACTGGCAGCAAAAAAAACAAATTAAGAAGAGACGATATGATACCCTTCACCAAGTTACAGGGAAATGGAAACGACTTCATTCTTATCGATGAATATCATAGTACTGTTGTTACTGATGAAAACAAAGCCAATTTCGCATCAACACAGTGCAATCGAAGGTTTGGTGTCGGTGCCGATGGTGTGCTGTTTCTCAGTAATAATCAGTTTGCAGATATTGGGATGCGTTTGTTCCAGCCAAACGGTACAGAAGCTGAAATGTGCGGAAACGGCATCTGTTGCATTGTTAAATATGCAGTGGACGCAGGATATGTACAAATTGGTAAAGTAATTGTCAATACGTTATCCGGAATACTTGATGTGAGAACGCAACACACTAAAAACAAGCATCTGCTGATAACAGTCAACATGGGAAAACCCCTTTACGATAGACCGAGCATACCTGCTGTTGGTGAGGGAGAACTGATCAATCAGGAGCTTCATGGCTTTACAGTGTCAGCAGTTAATACAGGTGTTCCGCATGCAGTGGTGTTTACCAGACATCTAAAGGAAGTATCATTATTAGAGGCTGCAACAAAAATCAGGTATGACCCATTGTTCCCAAATGGCACAAACGTTGATTTTGTTGAAGTCCACTCGACCGATGAGATTAGCATCCGCACTTATGAGCGCGGCGTGGAAGCTGAAACGCTGAGCTGTGGCACAGGCTCAGTGGCAAGTGCTTCAGTAGCAAATCGTCTCAAAAAAACCGGTGATAAAGTTCTGGTACACACCATGGGAGGACAACTTCGCATCGCCCTTGAAAACAATACTGCATACATGGAAGGAAGTGCAGAAACAGTGTTCAAAGGAGAAATACTGACAAAATGATACACATAATTTGCGGAAGTGTCACAATAAATGATGCAGAAAAATTTATACATCAACTGAATAAAATCTCCCAAAGATACGATGTCGTGATACAGGCAGTAGACGCGGATCTTGTGGCAGGAAGAAAACACCTGATCGTTGCAGCAGAGAGGGCCATTCGCTCATTTCGCGAGAAAACCAATGTAGCAAACAATCTCGGAATGGAGACACTCCTATACGTTGCAGGGTCACGCCAGATTGAAAAAGCCCTGCAATTTGGAGTGAAAAAGGGATATAACAACATAGCACTACTAATAATCAGCAATAGCGAGAAGGATACCGACAATGCAGAACAGGAATTAAAAAAATTAATCAGTGAACGTTTGGATGTGGTTGACTACACCATTTCAAAAAAAGAGAAACTCATGTCAGCGTTCAATATTACGCAAGAAGAGATAGCTGCAGCAGGAGAAAATAAAATACCAGATCTTGTGCTTGAGAGAGTTGCACTCAGAAACATAGTAAGAAAACTCAACCAATAATGATTTAGGGAACTCTTAGTAAACAGTTCGTCCAATTCTTGATGTATGAGAAAGTATAAACGCATTTGTTTATTTTTCAGGAATTTAGGAGAGTATCTCAACTTACAGATTAATCACCATTTCAATTTATCATACAAACTCATGTAGCCCCTTTTCTTTAAAATAACGACATTTTTATGGAGTTCCACACCAAATTGTCCTTCCTTAGCATTCGCCTGACGCTCAAGTTCAGGATCCGGGAGACCGTACCACTGTCGGAGCACCAGCATTTTTATCACCATAACCTCATCCATGTGTGGTCTGTCAACATTTCTCGGTCATGTTTCCGTACATCCCGGCTACGGTAGGGGATGAAAGCACCCCATTCTATCAAGGAATCTACTTGTACAAGCTTATTACCGAGATGTTTGACCTTTTCGTGTTCTTAACTCAATTAAAAATCTATCAAAGACTTTATATATATTATATTAGCAAAAAATGTTTCTATTTTGACTAAAAATATTCCAGTGCTTTGTTGTGTTTGCTGGGGGTTGAATGTTGGGTTAGGTTTTTCAAAGTCCTCATTAATGTAAATTGTTTAGTCTATTCTATATAAATAGATTATCATAACAATTGTTGTTATATTTTTTAATTTTTGTAGCATATAAATGAAGCACAACTTTAAAGTACAAGTTCTATTATTTTGTATAGTAAATTATGAGATGGCAAGGAAATTCAAAACGTAAATCTACCAGCGGGCGACTTATCAGAGCACGTGGAAAAAGGAAATTTGAAATTGGACGTGATGCAGCAGACACACATGCTGGCAAAAACATAAAAAAAGTCATTAAATGTTTTGGAGGCAATAAGAAATACCGACTCCTGCAAACAGATATTGTAAACGTAACAGACAAAAAGAACAATACTACCAGAACGGCAACTATTGAAACCGTCACAGAAAATCAAGCAAACCAGCATTATGTCAGGCGGGACGTTATGACAAAAGGTGCTGTGATTAAAACAAGTATTGGGCAAGCGAAAGTTACAAACAAGCCAGGGCAAGATGGCATCGTAAATGCTGTGTTAGTAGAATAAGCAGCAATTATAAATGTTTGAGGCTCTCCATAGCTCACGTTACAGTGAATTTATAACCCGCCTTAAAGAATCAGAAGCATTCTGTAGTCAGTTACATGTAACTTTGTATAAATGGATTTTTCTTCACCTGAGTCCACAATTTTTCAGACCTTTAGCACTAGCCTTGTGATAACTATCTAATAGTAGTAACTCTTTATTGTTTTGATGTATAATTATGGACCTAAAAAAATATAAAAATCTTACAAGAGGCATCCAGGATAATTATATCAATGTCAACCCGATACAGCGTGGCGGTGTGCTGACTGGCGAGGCTCGAAAAGCTCTGCTTGAGTTTGGGGATGGGTATTCTGTGTGTGATTATTGTTTTGATGCTCGTGTTGATCTGGTACAGAAGCCTCCTATACGCGATTTCACGATAGATGTTGCAAAGTTTCTGAATGTGGATGAAGTACGTTTTACAGCAGGCTGCCGCCATGCTATGTGGGCGATCATGCACATGATCACAGAGCCCGGTAATACGATAGTTCTTGACTCTCTTGCGCATTACACATCATATCTCGGTGCCGAGGCAAATCGACTTGATGTGGTGGAAGTACCTCACACTGGCCACCCCATGTTTCATATTGACCCCGAGATGTATGCACAGAAATTTGAAGATGTGAAGAGGCGCACTGGAAACCTGCCAGTACTTGCACTTCTCACCCACGTGGATTCTCGATACGGGAACCTTGCTGATGCGGAAGCTGTTGGGAAGATCTGCAAGCATTATGGTGTGCCACTTATTCTAAATACTGCGTATTCAACTGGCGTCATGCCCGTTGATGCAAAAAAACTCCATGCAGATTTTCTCACTTGCAGCTGTCACAAGAGCTGGGCGGCATCAGCTCCAGTTGGGATACTTGCGGCCTCATCTGAGTGGAGTTGCAAAGTGTTTGGCAAATCAAAGATTACAGGTGGTTGGAGTGGATGCAGTTTCAACAAAAAAGAGATTGCCCTCTTCGGTTGTCCACCTGTTTTTGGAGCTCCGATTGCTACTCTTATGGCATCCTTCCCGACAGTTGTTGAGCGTGTAAAACACTGGGATGAAGAGGTCAGGAAAGCCTGCTATTTTGTTGGTGAAATTGAAAAAATTGATGGAATCTGCCAGATAGGACATAAACCAAAACAACACACACTGATGAATATTGAAAGTCCTTCTTTTCATGCAGTTGCTGGAAAAGATCGCAGAAAAGGATACTTCCTCTACCGTGAGTTAAAAAAACGCAGAATAATGGGAGTTCGCCCTGGTATGAGTAAAAGTTTTGAAATCAACACGTATGGGCTAAGTTGGGAACAGGTCAAATACGTGGCAGAAGCTTTCAAGGATATTGCACTCAAGCATGATATATGTGTAGAGCCCTGAAAACCAATTCCTATTGTTGTTTTCTTATGGAAATCTGACCCCATCCCGTGGTTAACTTATATGGATGCATGAATACATTCACCGGCAACGACTCGCTCAATGAATCCATCATCACATTTAATGATGAGCGCACCTTCACGATCCACCCCAACTGCCTTTCCGTAGATGGTTGTTGTGGGGTTGTTGATTTGCACTCTTTTTCCAGTAGTAGCAAGAAGATATCTCCACTCATCTAATATTTGCGGGAATTGTTTATATAGCCGAAGATATTCGTATTCAAAGCTGGTAAGCAATCTTTTGATAAATTCTACACGATCTATTGACTCGCCAAGTTCTGTTTGTAAGGATGTGGAGTGGTCTCTGATCTCTTCCGGGAATAAACGTGTGTCAATATTTGTATCCACCCCAATACCAACGATTGCATGTTTTAGTTGCTCTGCTTCCGCTTCCGTTTCTGTGAGTATGCCGCACACTTTTTTGTTTCCTATAATTATATCGTTTGGCCACTTTATCTTTGCATCAATCTCATAGGCGCGGATTGTTTTTGCTGCTGCAAGCCCGGCAGCAATGGTCAATCTATATGCTCGTACGGCAGGTATTCTTGGTTTTAATACAATAGATAGCCAGATTCCACCCCTTGGAGATACCCAGGTTCTTCCTATTCGACCACGTCCACGCGTCTGAATCTCTGTAATAATAGTTGTACCGTCTTCCACGTTATCTGCCACGCTTGCTGCTACACTATTTGTTGATTTAACTTCCCTGTAATATTCTATTGTTTTACCAATAATTGATGTATTAAGCCCTCTTTGGATTTCTGCTGGAATCAGATCAGGTACTTCTTTGAATATGTGTCCCATGCCAAATGTTGAATCAACACGGCTTTTATTTTTTCTCTGTCTTTCAATATTCATCAACATTATACTCCTGGTACTACCTTTTTAATGTGTTTCCCGAAGGTTTTGGGTAGGTCATCTTTTATATCCATAAATGATCACTTTTCACCTTTATAGTACATAAACATTGATGAATCAGTAGAAAGGAAGTAAAGGAGAATTGTAAAAACCAGAGGAAGAACCTGAAATTGGACAACGGCTGGCAGTTATTTTAAATATCCATCGTTTTTTAACAGTTTTAACAGATTCAAAACAGAAAATCCTGCACGTGTTAAACCCATACTCCGCCTATCAGTATCAGTTCCAACAATGTATAAATTCTTAACAGGTGTTCTGTTCTCTGCAATATAACCATTGATCGTCACCGATGCCTTTTCAGGTGTTGCTATCTGATAATGTTCCATTTCTATGGACTGCTCAACCCGTGGCACAGCTTCAACGATCGTATCCATCGCCATTCGTTTTTCAGACTCGATCGTTTTAGTCTCATCAACAACAAACGTGAAACCAACGAGTTGCTTGCCCTTTGGTGCAAGACCATCAGTGTAGTTACTGATCGGCATCGCCCAGTATGCGTGCTTCTGAAACCATATTTCAGAGCCAATATAATTAAATTCAGGCATCTCATGCGACAAACCGAGCCACACTGTTAAACTCTTGGTCTGGGTGATACGTCCGAGATTGGAAACGTACTGCTTTGGCAGCTCATTTACAAGAAGCGGCAGTTGCTTTGCAAAACCAGAATATACAACCACATCACATGTAAACGATTCATCATCAGTTTCAACACCCATAACAACCCCACCAGATGACAGGATTTTATTAACACGCTGGTTTGTTCGAATTTCAACGTTTTTGGGCATGGAATAAATAACCGCGTTTAAAAAGGATTTTAATCCCCCTCTCACGTACGCTTGCGACTTGGAAACCTTGTTTGTTGCAAGGCGACTTAATCTGGTAATACGGCTTGTAAACTGTTCAGTCAGTGTTGAGTAATTTGCATCTTCTTTTATCTCATCATCAACAAAATTGCTGCCTGCAAGCACGCGGTGAACCGATGTTTCTCCCATGTTTCTACCTGTCAAAAAATAACATATTGCATCTGCAAATTCAATCGACCTGACGGATAAATTCCCTGGCAGAAAATCGTAGACTGATTGTAGAGAAGTATCAACTCCAAAGCTTGTGAGTGTCAGTGCTTTGGTAATAGCCTGCGATATCATAATTCTATCACGTCGCGGCAGCACATCAAAACCAACAAACTCTGCAATAGTGGATGGGATCTTTGTAATGCCTTTTGAAGTGCGCACAAAATACGTGCCATAGGTTAAAAAAACCGGCGTATAATCAAGGTACTCGTTGATAATCTGTCGAAGCGGTCCCTGGGTGAGCCCTGTAATGGCGTGAGGTCCTGTATCCACCTGAAAACCATCAACCATATAACTATTACAATTACCACCAAGAAGACTTTGCTCTTCGACTACCAGCACCCGTTTTCCATGTTTCCCAATGGCAAGAGCAGTCATCAATCCACTGATGCCGCCACCAACAACTATCACATCATATCTGTTCATACATTTCAACCCTGCATAACTTCGTTGTGCAGAGATACCAGTAACCTTTGATTCTTGATTGCGTAAGCACTGTATAATCTCTTTGTGTAGAACCGCACACCCCGTGTGCGAAAATAATTCTTGATTGCGAAGCAATCACGTGTGCAAGTAACCAAGAGGTGTATAATGTCGTTCTCCTTAATATTATATATGCTTAAAGCAGATCATGGAAAAACAGGTCTTAAAACATTATAGGGTCCCACGTTCAATCTTCTATCACATATTCAAAGACAAGCTGTGCCACGATAAAAAATATGACGTCGTAGATAACAAGTATTTGTATCTCTTCTGTTATGTTTGCAAATCCAACACCTGTTAGTATTTTGGATGTTGCTGTGACTGATGAGATAATTACTGGTATTAGTACCGGGAAGATTAATACTGGCAGGAGGATTTCACGTGTTCGCGTGTTTACCGTCAGGGCTGACAATAATGTGCCAACAAACATAAACCCAAGTGTTCCGAGAAGGATTATTAGTACAAGAAGCGGTATCCCTGTGATTGTGTAATCAAATAATACGATGAACAAAGGTATTGTGAATAGTTCCATTATAAACATTAAAACCGTGCTGGATATTACTTTGCCTTGAAACAAACTTGTCCTCTCGCATGGGCAGAGTTTCAATCCATCGAGGCAGCCTTCTTCCTTTTCGCCTGCAAAAGAACGTGAAAGACCGAGCATGCCTGCGAAGAGAAATGAGATCCACAAAATACCTGGGGCAACCATCGTAATAAGATCCTGGTCTGTAAGAAAATCAGCAAAGGAGAAGCTAAAGATGATTATTACCAGCAAGGAAAAGATAATCATGGAGTTTAGCATTTGTTTTGTGCGAAACTCTGTTTTAAGATCCTTGTATGCAATATACAGGGCATGATTCACAATCATTGCTCTCCTGTTACCAGATGTTCATACACACCGCGATACTCTTCAATGCTGCTGATTTTATCACGCGTAACCTCGTTAACGAAGCTTCCATTGTTTAAAATAAATGCTCTGTTACAGAGCTCGAGTCCGCGTTCAATATCATGCGAAATCATAATCCGCGTGATGTGTTCCGTACCAAGCTGCTGCATGATTTTATCAAAGATTGCAGATGCGTGCTGATCCAAACCTGTATATGGTTCATCTAATAATAATATTACCGGATTGTGAAGAATTGCACGTGCAATGGATAGCCGTTGTTTCATGCCGCGGGAAAACGTGCCAACACGGTGGTTTCTACGATGGGCTAAACCGACACGCGAGATAACATCGCGAATGCGCTCTTCTATGCACTCTATCTCATACATTTGCCCATAAAACCTGAGGTTCTCAACAGCAGTGAGTTCATGGTATAAATATGTGTCATGTGATATTACGCCGATAGATCGACGTACATCAATAGGTTTTTCACGTACATCAAAACCATTAACAACCACATCACCACTGGTTGGGGATACCAGTGTAGCCAATATCTTTATCAGCGTGGTTTTACCTGCACCATTCGGACCAAAAATGGTGACAAATTCACCTTTTTCAACCTCAAGATTGATGTCCTGCAGCACCCTGAAATTTCCAAAGGATTTATACAATTCTTCAATTGATATCAATGCCATAACAAATTCAACCTTTCCTACAAAAACACAAAGGATGATTATAATTGTTTTGTCGTATTTTAGTTTGTCACATCACTTGGTTTTGCAGTTAAAATCAGCCTCAACACCAGAGGACGTGCCAGTTTCCTAAACTTCAGATGCCATCATCCAATCTTATCTGCTGTACCACTCAGCAAATTCTTGCAGTGCTTTTGCGCGGTGTGAAATGGTATTTTTTTCTTCTATTGTTATTTCCGCAAGTGTTTTGTTGTTTATTTTGAAGATCGGATCAAAGCCAAAACCGTGTGTGCCACGCTCGTTGTGTGTGATTGTGCCTTTGATCAGTCCTGTAAAAGTTATTGCCTCTTCATCTGGTTTGCAGTAACATATTACTGATTTTACGATTGCACGCCTGTTTTTTTCGTTTTCCATCAGTTTCAGTATGCGTTTGTTTCCAAGTGTGTACTGCACGTATGCTGAATACGGTCCTGGAAAACCGTTGAGTGCTTCGATAAAAATTCCCGAATCGTCCACTATTACCGGATGTTTTACATGTCTTGCTGCCCATTTGGCGCCGTACACTGCTATTTCTTCCAGTTCGTCTGCTTGTATTTCCGGGTATCCACAGTTGATTTGTGTAAGGGTTATGTCCTTTTTTAGAAGGATGCGTTGTGCTTCCTCTACTTTGTGTTTATTTCCTGTTGCAAAGACGATGTGCATAAGTTTCACCATTTCAGTTTATCAATAGTCAATTTTCATCTGCACGGTAGTGAACACTGGTCCACGTATATCGATTTTTTTGTTGTGGTTGGTAATATAACGTTGTGCTGCCAGCTGTATCTCAAGGTTTATTTCTGCCGGCGTTTTTATGATGCGTACCCGGTATGCAGTTTCATCTTTGCCGCTGCATAGTTCGTTTTCTATCTCACTTGCGGCTTTTGCAGCAAATGCATCGATGTAGCTGAGATTTGTATGAACCCACCTTTTAGTAGCTTCCATGTTTTTGCCTGACGATACTATAGGGATGTTTCCATCGTTAACCGGTGTGTGTGGTTCTGCACAACGAAGTTGTGCAGGCGATACCCCGAGGATGTTTCCATCGTTAACTACTATTGTATTCATCGCCGCAGGTCCGCAGAGCTTTGTTTTCTCTTCCGGTTCGATGACGTTTACAGTGATATTTCTATTAAACAATTCTCCTTTCCATGCAGTAAATTCACACGGGCTTGGCTCGTTTTTATGCATTTTGCAGGTGCTGGTAATTGCATGTTGTATCAGAATCCCGGCTCTGGTTTTTGGTTCACTTCGGATGCGTATCATTTTTGCAAGCTCGTGGTCGCTTATGTGCCATTCGGGCTGGTATTGCAAAAACTGGGGATATGAGAGCGTTCTCACATCAGTTGCATTGTGGAGTATCATGGCAAGGCGTTCAACCCCAAGCCCAAGGTTCATAACAGGATAAGGTATGCTGTACTCTGCAAGAGCTGTCGGTGAATAAATACCAAAAGTGGCAATTTCAACCCAGCCGTCCGAGTACTTGGTGTTTGATCCGATAAGTTTGGGATGATATGCAAAGACCTCGATTTGAGTATCAGGAATATAGTATTTGCTTCTTTTTTCATCAGGGATAAATTTAAAGTCCTCAAAACCGAATTGTGAGAGTATTCCCTCAGCAACTGCCATTCCATCATCCACACTAACATCTTCGTCCATCATCACACAGGATGCAGAATGATACGTCATAAGCCGTGTAGCATCTTCCTGTTGTTCACGTCTAAAACAGCGGTCAACAGAAAACAGGTGAACTGGCAGGTTTGTGTATTCCCACAGCTCTTTAAGAGTGATGAACCATGCCGATGTCATGTGGCTCCGAAGCGTCCTTCGCGTAGGTTCTGGCTTTAATTCCTTAAATTCCGGAAACACTAGTTCAATCATTGTGCCAACTGATGAATCCGAAACGCCCAACCGATGGCTAATCACCGACACGAGATCATCCCCCTCAACCTCACCTTTTTTATAGCTATGAAGAATCTGGCGAATCTCCTCAACGCGTTTATCGTCAATATTAAGAAGTTGTTTAATTTTTAGTACCCGCTCGTCTGAAATGCCAATATCAGGACGCGGCAAGCCGGCAAGATAAAAACACCGATCAAGTACAGCAAGAGACTCGTAACCAAACTGCTTGTGAACATCCTTTTCATCCACAATTAACGGGTTTAACACCTCATCAAAACCAAGCCTGAGATACGACTCCCTCAAACGATAAATAGTATCAAAAATAGGGTGTAACTTCCCAAAAGAAATACTCCTGCGGGGATACTTTCTGTTTGTGTTGAGATTGGTTAGTATTTCTCTTCCTTTACCCCACAGCACATCAAAATCAGCATGTTTCGTTTTTTTAAAATCTTCCGGGTTAAACTTCATAATACACGCGCTC
>RXIJ01000023.1 GCA_004212095.1 Methanosarcinales archaeon
AAATGAGAGTGATAGAAGGAAATTAATAGAAGACACGGTGTTAGTACAATCCACTAAGGAAATGGAGTCCATTTCAAGTTTTGATTGGCGTGTAAAGATACGGTAAATCAAAATACTCTTCATGTATGTTTTATAAAAATTTCCATTTCTATTCTTCGGGATCAAATGAAGATAAGAATACAATGCATTCCATATGAGTTAATTCGGATTCGATGTTTGATTCTATCCAACTGCCTTAAGAGCACCAACTAAAATTGAAACGGTCACGTTTATTAGGGGGCTGTCAAATTGTAGCAAAGTCTTTAAATATTATAACTTTGTTAGGAGAAGGCAAGTCAATGTTGAGTCCGATAGTCATAAGATAACGTTGGAATTATGATGTGAATATGTTGGCTGATAAAAGCGTTGGGTTGATTAAGTAAATGCCTGTATACGTTTTATATCAGAATCTTATTATAAGGATATTTCAGTATTGAATTGTTAAATATAAAATAAGGAGAGAAAATGCCCACCATTCATAGACCAAGACGTGGATCACTTTCATATAGCCCAAGAAAAAGATCAAAAAAAGAAGTGCCCCATATAAAGACATGGCTGCACAGTGATAAAGTAGCATTGCAGGGGTTTGCAGGTTATAAAGCTGGCATGACACACGTGATAGTTGTTGATAACAAACGAAACAGCTTAACAGAGGGTATGGAAATATCTATACCGGTAACAGTAGTAGAAGTGCCAGAGATGAAGGTTGCAGCAATACGTGGATATACGAAAGACACCTATGGAAGTAATGTATCATGTGAAGCATGGGCAGAAGAACACGACAGAGAACTTAAGAAAAGAATTGCTCTTTCAAAGAGTAGTAGTACCAACCATCAACTTGATAAACTTCAGCATTTAATCGAAGAAGGTATTATCACTGATATAACAGCAATAGTACACACTCGTCCGAACAAGATCAGTGGCATACCCAAGAAGAAACCAGATATAATGGAGTGTGGCATCAGTGGCAGTGACATTAAAGCGCGTTTTGAATATGCAAAATCGGTACTTGGAACTGCTGTTAAAATAAGTGACGTGTTTAAAAATGGTGACATCATCGATGTGGTTGCTATAACAACAGGAAAAGGAACACAGGGTCCTGTGAAACGCTGGGGTATCAGCCTTATGAAGAATAAACACTCAAGAGCCGGGAGTCTTCGACAAGTGGGAAACCTTGGACCATGGTGTCCTGCGCATGTTAGCTGGAGAGTACCGCAGCTTGGACAAACCGGTTACCAGCAAAGAACTGATTTTAATAAAACAGTAATCAAAATAAGTGATGCAAATAAGGACGGCGTCACCCCTTCAAATGGTTTTATAAACTATGGAATAGTGAGAAACGAGTACGTGTTAGTCAGAGGCAGCGTACCAGGCCCGGTTAAAAGACTGATTCGGATGAGACATGCCATTCGGACAAAAGAGACACCACGAGAGCAACCTATACTCAAGCTTAGCTTAAAATCAACACAGGGGTGACATCAGAATGGAAGCGACAGTACTCGATTTAAATGGAAACAAAGTAAAACAGATCACCCTCCCTCTTGTATTTTCAGAACCATATAGACCGGATCTAATCAAAAAAGCTGTTTTAGCAGCGCAGGCAAATCGCCAACAGCCATATGGTCCACACAAGTATGCTGGCTTGAATTCATCAGCAGCGAGCTGGGGGGTTGGACGTGGAGTATCAAGAATTCCACGATTAAAAAATTCAAGAAAGGCAGCACTTGTTCCACAAGCTGTTAAAGGAAGACGTGCACATCCACCAAAACCAGAAGCTGACCGAAGTGAAAAGATAAATAAAAAAGAGAGAAGGAAAGCGATTGCGTCAGCAATAGCAGCAACAGGTGTTGAAGAGTTGGTACGTGCACGATCTCATAAGTTCAATACAGCCTTACCAATAATAACTGTGGATGAACTTCAATCGGTATTTAGCACAGCAACTGTAATAAAGCTCACCAGAGATATCAATGTGTATGATGACGTTATTCGAGCAAAAAGAGGAATATCAATAAGAGCAGGGAAAGGTAAACTGAGAGGCAGAAAATACAAAAGGCCAAAAAGCTTTTTGATGATAGTAAGCGAAGATAAAGGTATTGTCAAAGCAGCAAGAAACCTTCCTGGTGTTGATGTTGTGACTGTTAAAGAGCTCAACGCAGAGCTTCTTGCACCAGGAACAGATGCTGGCAGGCTGACCATCTGGAGTGAATCTGCAATAAACAAAATACAGGATATTTACAAATGAAATTCATTAAACATCCTTTTATGACAGAAAAAGCAACTATGTATGTGGACGATAATAATAAACTACAGTTTATAGTAGACGTTAATGCTTCAAAACCACAGATAGTACGCGAGCTTGAGAAAATCTATGATGTTAAAGTGGCAGATGTTAATACCATGATAACACCAAAGGGAAACAAGAAGACAATTATAACTTTTACAACGAAAGGCACTGCAAGTAAACTTGCTTCACAATTTGGAATATACTAAGTGGTAAACTATGGGAAAACGAATTATTGCACAAAGTAGAGGTAAAGGCTCATCTAACTACCGAGCACCATCTCATCGATTCAAGGCAAATCTTGAACACATAAAAACAAAGCCAGGTGAGACTGTCAAAGGAGAAATCATTGACTTGATACACGATACTGCACGTTCAGCACCCATAGCAAAAATAATACTTCCAAACCGAGAGCAGCGTTTCATACTCGTGCCAGAAGCAGTAGCAGTTGGTGATAAGATAGAATGTGGAATATCAGCAGAAATCAAACCAGGTAACACACTTCCAATCTCGCAGATTCCAGAAGGTACGTTTATCTGCAACATAGAGAACAGACCTGCCGATGGCGGGCAGTTCGCACGTGCGTCAGGGACGTATGCAGTGTTAGTGTCTCATGAAGCAACGAAAGCTGTTGTGCAGCTTCCAAGTAAAAAAATGAAATGGCTTAACAGCAAGTGTTGTGCAACCATTGGGGTGGTAGCAGCCGGCGGGAGGAAGGAAAAGCCGTTCCTGAAAGCAGGAAAGAAATTCCACAAAATTAAAACAAGAGCTGTAAAATGGCCAAAGGTATCAGGAGTTGCAATGAACGCGGTTGACCATCCTTTCGGTGGAGGCGGTTGGCAGCACCCGGGACGGGAAAAAACCGTAAGTAGAAATGCGCCACCAGGACAAAAAGTTGGCTCAATTGCAGCAAGAAGGACTGGAAAGAGGCGGTGATAAAGTGGCAAAGAAATCAACAACACGCTTACCGAAACGAAAAGGCGAGTTTACCTATCGCGGAAAAACAATAGAAGAACTCAAGAAGCTGAGTATTGAAGAATTTACAGGATTAGTTAATTCTCGCACCAGAAGAAGCCTCAAAAGAGGCTTATCAACTGATGAGCAAAAACTTCTTGAGAAGATTAAAGGTGATAAACCAGTGCGTACACACCTGAGACGGATGATCATACTCCCAGAGATGGTCAATAAACAGGTCATGGTACACAGCGGCAAAGAATTCAAATCATTTGAGATACTTCCAGAGATGCTTGGACACTGCTTTGGAGAATACGCGCCAACAAGAAGATTGGTGAAGCACGGATCAGTAGGGGTTGGAGCAACTAAATCCAGCAAATTCGTACCATTAAAGTGAGGCAACAAAGTGGCAAAAGTTAATTATTCAGTCATAATGGATCAACACAATACCGCGCGAGCAATGGGATATGAATTACACATATCACCAAAAAAATCAGAAGAGCTATGCAGGGTTCTTCGCGGTATGAATCTTGGTGCTGCAAAAAAGTACATAGAAGATATTATTATTATGAAAAGAGCAGTGCCGTTTAAGAAATATACTGATGGAGCAGGGCACAAGCCCGGCATGGGTCCTGGAAAATATCCAGTCAATGCTGCACGGGAAATACGTAAAATAATGGTTAATGCTGAAGGTAACGCCTCTTATAACGGGCTTGACCCGGAACACATGAAAATAGCACATATAGTTACAAAAAGGGGGCGTGTTATACAGGGAATGATGCCGCGGGCAATGGGGCGTGCAACGCCTAAAAACACAGATACAGTGACAATTGAAATGATACTGCAGGAGTCGTAATATGAGCGTCGAGCGGAAATTTATGCAGGAGGGGATCAACAGGGCGCAGATTAAAGAGTACCTCTTAAAACGCCTAAGTCGTGCAGGATATGGCGGCTTGAAAATCAATAGAACTCCAATGGGAACCCAGATAACAGTGTCTGCAGAAAAACCTGGCATAGTCATAGGGAAAAGTGGAAGAACTATTCGAAAGCTGACCGGGGATCTTGAGACAATGTTCCATCTTGAAAATCCACAAATCGATGTTCAGGAGATAGCCACCTCAGAGCTTAATGCACAGGTAATGGCAACCGTCCTTGCAAATGCATTAGAGCGGGGGATCTACTTCAGGAAAGCAGGTCACAACATGCTTAGAAGGATTATGGGGGCAGGCGCTCTTGGATGTGAAATTGTGATTTCAGGCAAACTTACAGGATCGCGTTCACGTGTTGGAAAATTTGTTTCAGGTAATATCCTGCATGCAGGAAACCCGGTGGATGAACTCGTAGATAAGGGATTTGCTACTGCAATCAAAAAACTCGGAACTCTTGGATGCAGCGTGCGAATTATTCCACCTGGTGTAGATCTTCCTGGGCAGTTTCATGCAATCCCAAGAAAAATTGAAGAAGTGATCAATGTAGAACCAAAAAAAGCAGTTGTTGTTGTTGAAAAGGAGATCGAGACGCTGCCGAAGACAACAGAAACAAAAGTAGAGGAAATGCAGGAAAAAATAGAGGAAGTAACAGAAACAAAAGTAGAAGAAGCACAAAAGACGTTTACAGATCAAGCTGATGAAGAGAAGCGCATGCACAGTGACGTACTCGAACACAAGCACAAAGACTATGAGTACTGGCATCCTGTTACCAGAGTCCATAAAACGGAGGCTAACTGAAATGGCAATACTTACAGTTAGAGAGATTAGAGATATGAGTAAACAAGAGCTTATTGATGAATCGGAAGGACTTAGTAGCGAGCTTATAAACGAGAGAGCAGCACTATCAGCAGGCGGCGCACCAGAAAAGCCAGGGCGCATAAGAGAGCTGCGAAAAACCATAGCAAGAATTAAAACAATACAGAAAGAAACATGAATATAACTCCACACAATTTGATATATCACGAACTAATCGGGCTTAATGTAACAGTAGCTAACAGCACAAATACATGCCAGAATGGAATAAGTGGGATAATCGTTGATGAAACTAAAAATATGCTTGTTATCGAAACAAATGACAGTTGCAAGCAAATACCTAAAAAGTGTAACACATTTCATTTCGAGCTTGGAGAATATAACGTATCAGTGTGTGGAAGTCTATTACTATCACAACCTGAAAATCGCATAAAAATGAGAAACAAGAAACATAAATTGAATTGGAGATGTGCCTGATGACACGAGACTGCACACAACGTCTGCAGAAAGTAACTCTCGACTATGAAGTAGTCGAGTATTGGAGATGTAACTAATGACACGAAATATTGGACTTGATGTACCACCACCGGATAGTGAATGTAATGATCCAAACTGCCCATTTCATGGAGTACTCTCAGTACGAGGTGGGGTGATAAGTGGTGTGGTGTTAAGCTCTAAAATGCAAAAAACCGTAGTTATAGAGCGTACATTTGAGAAAAGAGTTCCAAAATACGAACGATTTGAAAAACGCAGAAGCAGGATTCATGCACACAACCCACCATGCATCTCAGCTAAAGAGGGAGATTGGGTACGTATAGCAGAATGCCGCCCATTAAGTAAAACAAAGAGTTTTGTCGTAGTGGAGGTTGTAAATAATGATCGGGCTTAAAGCAAATATTCCGCGGTCACTAAGCACCTCTTCACGTATTCACTGTGCTGACAATACTGGAGCAAAGGTTGTTGAAATAATATCGGTTAAAAAATATCGTGGCGTCAAAAACCGACATCCTCGTGCAGGAATCGGCGATATGATTATTGCATCAGTCAAAAAAGGCACTCCAGAGATGCGAAAGCAAATAGTTACCTGTGTAGTGATACGCCAAAAAAAAGAGTTCAGACGGCCTGACGGGATTAGGGTATCTTTTGAAGATAATGCAGTGGTACTTATAGATGAAACAGGCATTCCAAAAGGCAGTGAAATTAAAGGGCCTGTGGCAAGAGAACTGGCAGACAGATTTCCAAAGATTACATCCACTGCTACAATTGTTGTATGAGGTTAAGGTGTGATGACGAAAAGTAAGCAACCAAGAAAACAGAGAAAAGCGCTCTTTACAGCACCGCTTCATCAAAGAAACAAGCAGATGAGTGCAATGCTTGGGAGTGAATTATCAAACAAACATAATAAAAATGCCATTCCAGTACTGGTAGGTGATATTGTGAAAGTGATGCGTGGGAACCACAGAGATACCGAAGGGAAAGTTGTAGCAGTAAACTATAAAAAAGCCACCATTGCTGTTGAGGGCGTAGTATCTACAAAATCGGACGGAACAGAAGTAGGGCGTCCAATACACCCTTCAAATGTGATGATTACCAAATTAAATCTTGACGATACAGAGAGGGAGAATATCCTGCGGAGAACGAAGATATGAGTGGACATCAAAAAAGAGTAGCAGCACCAAAGACATGGTCAATAACACGAAAAACAAACACATGGATAGTCAATACAAACCCCGGACCTCATAATAAATCACTGAGCATACCTCTTGCACTGGTTGTACGAGACATGCTTAAGATTGCAAACACACTTGGTGAAACAAAGAAAATACTGAACTCAAAGAATGTTCTGGTAGATGGCAGGATACGAAAGAATCCAAAGTTTCCAGTAGGCATCTTCGATGTTGTAGCCATTCCAGAAAACAAACAGTATTACAGGATGCTTTTAAGTCCCAACGAAAAATTAGAACTGCGAAGTCTTGAAGGTCCTGATGGGAAAAAACTCTGCAAGATAACAAATAGAACCACTATAAAAGGTGGAAAAGTGCAGTTAAATCTTCATGACGGAACCAATATGCTTGCAACAGCAGAGGGGTACGCGCCAGGGGATTCATTGATCCTTTCATTACCTGACAAAAACATCGTCAAACATCTTAAGTTTGAAGAGGGTAGCAAAGCAATTATTGTGGGTGGAAAGCATTCAGGTGAAACCGGCAGTATCGTTAAAAAACGGGTTGTTCGCGGATCAGGTCTGAATGTAGTAACGGTAAAAACAGGTGAACAAGAACTTGAAACACTGGAAAAAAATGTTTATGTTATTGGCAAAGATAAGCCAGAAATAATGGTTGGTGAGCGCAATTGAGTAGTCAATTGAGTAATCCCATGCTAACTCCACGGATAGATAAAATCACCGTGCATATTGGCGTAGGTGAAAGTGGTGAGCGATTGAAAAGGGCAGAAGAAATTATAGAAACCATAACTGGCGGCAAACCTGTACGAACAAAAGCGAAGAAAACACTGCCAGGTTTTAGCATCAAAAAAGGAGAACCTATTGGCTGCAAAACAACTCTTCGAGGCAAAAATGCAGAAACTTTTCTTCATACGTGCTTTTCCGCAGCAGAAAATGAACTTACCACAGACCAGTTTGATGTGAATGGAAACTTTGCCTTTGGAATTGAAGAACATACTGATTTTCCTGATATGAAGTACGATCCCAAGATTGGCATCTTTGGCATGGATATTCTGGTAGCAGTTAAAAGACCTGGTTACAGGGTGAAACAGCGAAGAGTGTTGAGATCAACAATGCCAGCCAGACATGAACTTAAACCAGATGACTCCATCTCTTATATCAAAGAGAAATTTAATGTGGAGATAGTCTAATGGAAAACACACAAAAGAAATTCGGACGCGGAGCCAACCAGTGCCGTCGATGTGGACGCAAGCAGGGGCTAGTAAGGAAATATGGATTGTACCTGTGCAGACAGTGCTTCAGAGAAATGGCTTATGAAGTAGGTTTTAGAAAATACACATGAGGTGAAAAAAAGATGCTATTAGATCCAATGGCTGATGCTCTCTCCACCATCAAGAATGCCGAGAGTACCGGTAAACCAGAGTGCATTATTAAACCAGCATCGAAGCTTATCGGAAACGTATTAAAGGTCATGCAGGATGCAGGGTATATCGGAGAGTTTGAACTCGTGGATGACGGAAAGGCAGGAGTATTCACTGTAGAGTTAAAAGCTTGCATCAATAAGTGCGGTGTAATAAAACCACGGCACTATGTGAAACACACCGAATTTGAGAAATGGGAGGCACGATACCTTCCAGCAAAAAAATTCGGTACACTCATATTAACAACATCAAAAGGGGTAATGACTCACTACGATGCTTCAGAAAAAGACGTTGGGGGGCAACTCTTAGCATACGTGTACTAAAAAGGTGATAAAAATGGACACTAAATTAGAAGTAAGCATTGGAGAGGGAGTTACAGCAACTATTGCAGATAACATAGTCAGTGTTACAGGTGAAAAAGGCAGTCTTAATCGAGAGTTGTGGTACCCAGAGATAACAATAACAAAAACAGATTCTATGGTGATAGTAAATACAAAGAGCACACGCAAGAAACAAGCAGCAATGATAGGGACATTTGCATCTCACCTGAGAAATATGATAAAAGGTGTGAGCGAAGGATATATCTACCGGATGAAAGTGGTCTTTTCTCACTTTCCAATACAGGTAAAAGTTAAGAATGATTATGTATCTATAGTTAATTTTCTTGGTGAGAAAAAACCGCGAACAGCAAAGATATATGATGGTGTTGATGTGACTGTAAATGGTTATGAGGTAGAGGTCTCCGGGATTAATAAAGAACATGTTGGACAGACAGCAGCAAATATCGAGCAAGCCACACGAATCAAAGGTTTTGATCCAAGAGTATTTCAGGATGGAATATACATAGTGGAAAAATTATAGTGGGAGGCAAACATGGAAACTAAACAATTACTTAAAGTGAGAAAACGGCAGAAGGCAAGAAAGCCAACATTCAAGCGGGCAGATTCCCACAAGAAAAAAAGACTTGATGATAACTGGAGAAAACCACGAGGTCTGCACAGCAAAACACGTATACACATCAAAGGAAAATGCCCGGTAGTTAGTCCTGGGTATGGTAGTCCTCTTGGGGTAAAAGGCATTCACCCTTCAGGATATAAAGAAGCTCTTGTTCACACACTTCCTGACATTGAAAATATAGATGCCTTAACCACTGCTATTAGAATTGGACACACGGTTGGACAAAAGAAGAGAACGCTGATAGAAACACACGCAGATGAACTTGGAATTAAAATACTAAACCGGAGACAAACAGAGGTTGTAGAATAGCATGTCCAATTTATCAAATCAGCGAAGAATTGCATCAAAGGTGCTTAAAGTAGGTCTTGAAAGAGTCTGGTTAAATCCTGAAGTATCAGAAGATGTTGCAAAAGCGGTCACACGAGAAGATATTAGAAAATTAGTTGCAGATGGCGCTATTAAAAGAAAGCAGAAAAAAGGTATAAGTCGCGCAAGAGCAAGAGCAAGAGATATAAAAAGAGCTTATGGGCATTGTAAAGGGCAAGGCTCTCGCAAAGGTGCAAAGGGTGCAAGACGCCCCAGAAAGGAACAATGGATAAAAAAAATACGGGCATTAAGACGAAGACTGAGACAGCTTCGAGATGATGGCATAGTGGATGCTTCCATACATCACAAGCTCTATCGAAAAGCCAAAGGCGGAGAATATCGAAGCGTAGCTCACCTTGAAGCCCACATCGAATCAATTAAAAAGTAGGAGAAAAAAATGGCTACAGGACCACGATACAAAGTACCTTTCAGAAGAAGACGGGAAGGGCGCACCAATTATCACACTCGCCGTAAACTAATTATATCCAAACAACCACGACTGGTTACACGAAAAAGCTTGAGTCGCATGCAGATTCAACTGATAACAGCAGAACAATCCGGTGATAAGACTCATGTCAGTTGTGTATCTACAGAGCTTAAAAAATATGGCTACACTGCAAGTATATCTAATACAACAGCAGCATATCTTACAGGACAGCTTATGGGACATCGCATGATTAAACAGGGCTGGAAATCAGCAATTCTTGACATGGGCCTCTACTCATCTACAAAAGGATCGAGGATATATGCTGCACTGAAAGGTGTGGTGGATGCTGGTGTGGATGTGCCCTGTGATGCAAAGATATTCCCGGGTGAGGAGCGAATACGAGGAGAACTCGCAGCGAAATACAATGGAACAGATATTACAACACAGTTTGAGAGCACTCTCGAGAAAATAACAAGCTTACCGGAGGAAATAACGAATGAACAATAAAAGGACAGGGATAATGGGAAATGTATTTCTCTTGACACTCTGTACACGGAGTGTGCAGTTATGAACAATAGAGGGGCTCAAAAGAAGGGCGGTACAGATAAAAGAAGGACAGGGAAAAGACGTGAACGTGTTGAAGAGACGGTGGAATGGATTCCGCGAACCCGACTTGGCCATTTAGTAAAAGATGGACAAATAACAGACATAGAAGAAGCTTTGAGATCAGGACTTCCAATTCGCGAATCTGAAGTTGTGGACACACTTCTTCCGGAACTTAGAGAAGAAGTCATAGATATAAATATGGTGCAGCGGATGACTGACTCCGGAAGAAGGGTGAAGTTCAGAGCAGTTGTAATTGTTGGAAACGAGAATGGATTTATAGGATTTGGGCAGGGAAAAGATGTGCAAGTTGGACCTGCTATAAGAAAGGCAGTTAATAAAGCAAAAAGAGAAATCACACAGGTTAGAAGAGGTTGTGGCTCATGGGAATGCGGTTGTGGAGAATCTCATACCGTTCCACTCAAAGTAACAGGCAAATCCGGCAGTGTGACTGTGGTGCTGAAACCCGCACCAAGAGGCTTGGGGCTTGTAGCAGGTGAAACTGCTAAGAAAGTCATGGAAATAGCAGGCATAAAAGATGTGTGGACTTATACAGAAGGCAAAACTCGAACCACGTTAAACTTTGCCAAGGCAACTTATGATGCTCTTCAGCATACAAACACAACTAGAATTATGGAGCCATAAATGTACGCTGCGATCAGAATAAGAGGTAGTGTTAATACTCGTTCAGAGATAAAAGACACTCTTAGAATGCTGCATCTAAATCGTGTTAATCATTGTGTGGTGATGGATGAGAATCCTCATTATAAAGGTATGATTCAAAAAGTAACCAGCTATATTGCATGGGGTGAAATTACGAGTGAGTCGCTTGCACTAATCCTGAAAAACAGGGGAGAACTCACTGGTAAGGTGAAGATTACAGATGACTATGTTGCAGAGAATACCACTTATGCGTCAATTGATGAACTGTCAGAAGCAGTGTGCAGTGGCAGGACGATTCTAAAAAATGTGCCAAAATTACGCTGTGTATTCAGACTGCACCCACCGAGAAAAGGGCACCGTGGAATTAAAAAAACTTATGCTGAAGGCGGTGCACTTGGCTATCATGGCAAGGAAATAACATCGCTCTTAAAAAAAATGAGGTGAAAGCAATTGAGCAAAGAAAAAGTCAAAAAATATCGCGGATCACGTACATGCGGAGGCGGCACCCACAAAAACCGGCGAGGTGCAGGAAGCCGGGGCGGTCGTGGGATGGCAGGTGCACGCAAGCATCATATCATGCGGTCAACGAAATTAGGTTTATTATATGGAAAACATGGATTCACCAGTAAGAGAACCACAGACAGGAAAACAGTGATTAACCTTTGGGAACTGGATGTGATGATAGAACATGTTGAAGGTGAAGCCAAACCACTGAATCTTTATGATCTTGGAATTGAAAAAGTTCTTGGAAAAGGAAGAATCACCAAACCTGTTACCATCTATACAAGAGATATCTCTCGAATCGCGAAGGCTAAAATAGAACAGGCTGGCGGTACAATAACGGTGGCATAACAAAAGTATGAGTCTGTTTGAAAGTCTTGCACCAATAATACTGCGACTTCCGGCAGTATCACGTCCAGAAGGGCATCTGCATTTTAAAAACCGATTAAGCTGGACATTAGGAATATTGGTCCTTTATTTTGCTCTCTGTAATGTCCCGCTCTTTGGACTCTCTCCAGACTCGATTGACCTTTTCGAGTACTATCGTGCGTTTTTTGCAGGAGCATCTGGTTCTATCCTGTTACTTGGTATAGGACCAATTGTGACTGCATCGATTGTACTGCAACTCCTGGTAGGTGCAAATATCATCAAAATGGATTTAAATGATCCACACCAGCAGGCACTGTTCCAGGGTGCACAGAAGTTTCTTGTGTTTATTATGATTGCACTCGAAGCTCTCCCTCAGCTCTTTGGTGGGTTTATCAGGCCAGATGAAGCGTTAGCAGCCACCCTTGGTGTTGGTACAAATATCATCATGCTGGTATTATTCATCCAGATATTCATTGGAGGACTGCTGGTCCTGTACATGGATGAAATCGTTTCAAAATGGGGAATAGGTTCAGGCGTTGGCTTGTTCATCATTGCAGGAGTTTCACAACAAATTATCACAGGTGTGTTCAACTGGAAGCTCGATGAAACAGGTATCCCGATGGGCTTAATTCCAAAGTGGATGTACATTGTACAGAACGTTGGTGCGGATTATCTTTTATCGGGTGACGGGATGCTATTTCTCATTGTTCGCGGAGGCATACTCGCACTAATAACCACTACCCTGATTTTTCTTATGGTAGTGTATGTGGAGAGCACAAGAATCGAGATACCTTTGGCACACAGTGCTGTCAGAGGCGCTCGCGGCAGATTCCCGGTAAAACTTATTTATGCAAGCGTACTTCCGATGATTCTCGTGCGAGCTTTACAGGCAAATATCCAGATGGTAGGTACACTGCTTTCAAGTCGTGGAACAACTTTTTTTGGTGAATACATTGGAAGTACACCGTTAAATGGCATCATGTATTATCTTGCACCTCTTCACAGTCCAAGCGACTGGATACCTTCGTTAGTGGAGCAGCATTACCAGAGCATCGGTGCAGCAGCACCCGCAACATGGCAAATATTTTTACATGTATTCGCGGATGCAGCAATGCTTGTTATCGGTGGGGTAATCTTTGCCCTGTTCTGGATTGAAACAACAGGGATGGGCGCAAAAAGTGTTGCAGCAAAAATTGAAGGTTCCGGGATGCAGATACCGGGATTCAGGAGAAGCACTGGCAGCATTGAACGTGTGATGCAACGATATATCCCAAAAGTGACTATTATCGGAGGAGCGTTCATAGGCTTTTTGACATTTGTTGCAAGTCTTCTTGGAACTGTTGGTGGTGTCGGTGGAACAGGACTTTTGTTGACTGTGAGTATTATGTATCGCCTGTACGAGGATTTGGCCTCGCAGCAGTTAATGGAGATGCATCCAATGCTTCGAGGATTTTTGGGCGGACAATAAACTGTAAAGCTTGCGCTTTGCAGAGATTAAACCCAACAACTGCAAAGCTTGCGCTTTGCAGAAATAACCTCTAACCTTTTAATTCTCGATTGCGCAAGCACTGCACAACTTCGTTCTGCAGAGATTAAACCCACAACAACTGCAAAGCTTGC
>RXIJ01000024.1 GCA_004212095.1 Methanosarcinales archaeon
AGCATAAGACTTCGCATCCGGCTTCTCGAGAAGATTTCGCGCAAACTCGTCCCGTGAAACGCTCATCTTAAGCTCCTCAGGGCAAGAATGGTTCCATTTCGAAAGAAGCGAATTAAAGACTGCAACCCTGTGAGGAAACATCTCGGTAACGCTGCTGTTCCCGTACTGGATACACGCAGGCGACATGAACGCAAATTCTATCGCGCCTCCATTGTATCGTGAAACCGCCCCCATTAGCTCCTCAAACGTAAGTGTACTGCTTGTAACCTCTTCAATAAGGAGAGACCCAGCCTCAAGATCGATATCCATGCCCTCAAGGATCAGCGGCCGGATCAATGACTGGAATATCTCAATCTCAGCAGGATCTGTAATCCCGATGTGAAACCGGTACGTCTGCCCCGAATAAAGCATCTTGTTCCCTGGACGCTTCGTTTCTCTGCCAAACGTTCCGGAAAGCCCGCTTACCGCAATCATTCCAATCTCCGAATCGTGAACGCGTTTGCTTGCCCCCTGATTGGATGAGCGCATAACAGCGAGCAGTGCAGAGTAAAGCTGGTAACCGGTGCTGTCTGGCACCTCAAAATCGCTCTTTGGTCTGACTGTGAGCATCATCTGTTGCATAAATATAATAACACATCCCCACGTTATAAATCTATCGTAAAACAGCAATAGTCACTCTAAAGTGAAATTTAGATGCTACATTTGCACCAATAAGCATTAATACAAAGAAGACCAAAAATATTATTATGAAAACCTACATCTCACCACTTGGCTTTGAGACTACACACATAATCTCACTTATCGTTAAACATGGGATAGAAAAACACGATCGTATAATCCTCCTGCGTCCGGAAGAACCTGATAATCGTGCTGGGCTGGCAGTTGAGAACGTAAAAGATATCGTAACAAAGATCGATCCTGCGATCATCGTTGATGTCGTGCACATTGACCACCACGATTTCAATACGATGGTACTCTCGTTTATAGATCTGATACGCAAATCATCTCCGTCTGCAATACCCGGTGGCAGGGTCATCGTAAACCTCTCTGGCGGTCCAAGGGAGATACTTGTTGCACTCACTGCTGCAGCCATCTCACTTTCACACCTGATCCACAAGACAACAAACTTCAGCGACATAGATCGTGAACAGAGGGAGATCGAACTGCCACAGCTCTTGCAGGAACTGGACACGAATGCACGCCTGATACTTACCGATGTAAAAAAGCACGAGCCAACAACACTCACAGAGATTGCGTCGCGGCTTCGCCTCTCAGGGAGCACGATCTCACGCCATGCTGCTAAGCTTGCTAATATGCGTGCAATCGAGATTACACCGCATGGTAAGAACAAACAGGCAACGATTTTATTGAGCGGCAGGATACTTTTGAAAGTCTGTCGACTTTCTCCGCCATAAAGTGACTGAAAGATTGAAGTCTTGTATTCCCAATGGCATCTTATATCTTTGTCCCACAGCACACCGTAGCTGCAAAGGTTTAACTTATATCAATAACATAGTAGTTTATGATGGTAAGCATCGGAGTGTAATATGACTGAAAAAATAGCCCTTGAAGACCTTCCGGGTGTTGGTCCTGCAACAGCAGAGAAGTTAAAAGAAGCTGGTTTTACAACTATTGAAGCAATTGCTGTTGCATCACCTTCCGAACTTGTTGCAGCTGCCGAGATAGGTGAAAGCACCGCAGCAAAGATTATTAACTCATCAAGGCAGTCGGCTGATGTTGGTGGATTCGAGACTGGTGATATGGTACTTGAACGGCGCAAAAGCATACAGAAGCTCACGACTGGCAGCGATGAATTCAATCGTCTTCTTGGTGGTGGTGTGGAAACTCAATCGATAACGGAATTCTATGGAGAATTTGGCTCGGGTAAGACGCAAGTAGCACACCAACTTGCTGTGAATACGCAGCTTCCGGTCGAACATCACGGATTGAACGGTTCTGTTGTAATAATAGATACAGAGAATACGTTTAGACCTGAAAGGATTGCACACATGGTCAGGGGAGCAGCAGAAAAACTTGAGCTTGAGCTTGAAACCGAAGATTTCTTAAAACGGATACATGTGGCTCATGCGTATAATTCCAATCACCAGATACTTCTTGTCGATGCAGCATCAAAGCTTGCAGAAGAATTTAAAGATACAGAGCATCCTGTGCGCCTGTTGATCGTGGACTCCCTTACTGCACATTTTAGGGCAGAGTATGTTGGACGCGGTACACTTGCAGATCGACAGCAAAAACTCAACAAACACATGCACGATCTCATGCGATTTTCCGGGTTAAACAATGCTTCGGTTATTGTTACAAACCAGGTTATGTCCAAGCCGGATGCATTCTTTGGAGATCCGACCAAACCAATCGGTGGACACATCGTAGGGCACACATCAACGTTTCGAATTTACCTTCGTAAGTCAAAGGGAGATAAACGCATTGCACGGTTGGTAGATTCTCCAAATCTGCCAGAGGGTGAAGCGATATTCTCTGTTACAACTGGCGGCTTGACTGATTAAAAATAGTCACTGGATTGCAAAATTTGGTCCGGCATCCGAACGCCATGTAATGTCATCCGGTATAGAGGAATAATTATGACTCGTAAACGAGAAATGGGGGAGATGTGAACGCTTTAAATTGCATTGGTTGTGGTATGTGCTGTACATCGCCTATCCCATCAGCACTGTTAGAACTTTTAGGAATGCATGTAGACGACATTGATGATACAAGAGTACAATATTCTAATGATGTACTGCTTTTCCCGGGGGAGATAAAAAAACTGGTGGAAAAGGGATATACTGACGCCATTCAGCTCTATGGATTCGACGAAAACTTGTTGATTTTCAGGTTGTTTAGTCCACTTGCAATACTTGATTTTACAATTTTTAATCCGGACGATTTTCCCTTTGATGCAAAAAAAGGTGAAAAATGGGTGTGTTCGAGCTGCATTTTTCAACGTATAGGAAATTATAAACGCAACCACGGAGTGTGTGGTTCTGCAGAACGAAGTTGTGCAGCTTTTCAAAATCTCAAAACAGGCCGTTGTGTGATACATGCCGATCAGGTCCGTCCGGAATACTGCGGCATATATCCTATCAGTACTGAATATTGTCCACCGCATCGAATAACAGGGAAATATTCACCTGAAAAACTTGAAGAAATCAAACAATGGGAATCTCGCAAAAATGCTGGAGAATATCTTATTCACATAGATACAAAAAACATTAACCCTGATTCGCTTACAACAAAAACAATGACAAAACTACTATCCAAGGTTACTGGTATTAACCAGAACAAAATCGATCGATTGCGTGCTCTTGCCTACAAAAATGACCCGATCGCACAACACATAGCCACGAGGTTTATAGAAGAGCAAAATTTGATGAACAAAATAAAAAAGGGCGCCAAGATAAACTTCTGGGTATGAAGGGTTGAATATTTTCGCAGCCAAACGCATCGAGGACCTTCTCATGTTCTCTATACGAATGATACTTTTCTAAATCCGTCTTTGTCTGCAAGCCTGTCGATAAGAGGTTTGATTTCATTGCTGTACCAGCCAGCTTTAATATATCCTGGGTAAATCGGGAGTCGCTCTCGAAGTGGTACACCAGTAGCATCCGCAAGCTCCCTGACATTGGGCCATGCTGATTCAGGATTGATAAAGTCAATTGTTACTGGAGATACCCCTCCAAGATCACAAGCACCGTGTTCTATGAGACTTTTCGGATGAATCAGATTTGGTGCGACCTGCACTGCCACATCAGGTGGCAGAATATCACGTGCAAGAGACACGGTTTGAAGCATCACCCCAGTGGAGGGGATAGGTGCATCACTCATACATGTGTTTGATTTTGGTGAAAAATTCTGGATGATCACTTCCTGGATGTGTCCATAACGGCGGTGGATATCAGCAATGACTTTGAGCGAGTTGATGCGATCGTTTTCGTCTTCACCAATGCCAACAAGAATTCCCGTAGTAAATGGAATCTGATACCTGCCTGAAGTTTCAATAAATCTAATCCGCTCCCTCGGATTTTTGCCAGGAGAATTGTTGTGAGCTTGCAGGTTGGCAACTGTTTCAAGCATTAAGCCCATACTCGCATTAACCGACTTCAGCTTGAGAATATCAGTATCAGGCAGCACCCCGGCATTGGTGTGAGGAAGTAAACCAAGTTTAATTGCAATTTTGGAACATTCGAGTAGATAATCAATAAAAGAGTCAAAACCAATCTTTTTTAATCTATCTGAGAAACCATCAACTTCCTCGGGCTGCTCGCCAAAAGTAAACAATGCTTCAGTGCATGAGCTTGCAGCACCACGACTGAGCAAACGTACAACACTCTTTTTATCAAGCAAAACACATTTATCATTTATCTCACGCTTAAACCCACAATAAGTGCAATTATTACGACACACGCGAGTAAGTGGTATAAACACATTACGTGAGAAAGTGACAAAATTCTGCATACAAAAACACCATAACAGCAGCACTCAAAATAAAAGTTGTTGCACTTGATTACTTCGCAACTTGATTACTTCGTAGTCGAGAGTTACCAGTATTTTTGCACATGGTGTGTGTGGTTCTGCACAACGGAGTTATGCAGTTTCCCGACATCTGTGGTTTCTATATCTGTAAGATCTGGATTGCCATAAATAATTCGTTTCTTTTTATCAACAACCCGTTCCACATTCTCTAATCTTTATAAGCTAACCATAGCCGATACAAGTCTCAGCATAGTAATCAGATCGAACGTAAATGTAGTCGGTGTTTCCATCAGTGAATATCTTTATCTTATCATCTGGAAAAGATAGTTACTCCATTCGGAACTTCAGCAAAAGCAGATTTTCCGAAAAAATATATTGGCAGAAGAGTTTATACAATAATTATAAAAAGTGTCGTAGAATAAGGCATAGTTTATTTTTGTTCCACAGCCGATATGTTCGTTAGATTTATATGTTGCCTGGTTGTTTTATAAGTATGTGGCAGAGCGTAAGAAGTGGTATATTAGTTTTGATGTTTGCTGCAATAAAAAGGTGATGCTCTATTGACTAATATTGGAATCGTATCCTACGGTGCATACATACCAAGATATCGAATCAAGATTGAAGAGATTGCAAAGATATGGGGGGATTCTCCTGATGCGATTAAAAATGGGTTAAAAGTATATGAAAAGTCAGTGCCTGATATCGATGAAGACACTGCAACCATGGCAGTGGAGGCAGCAAGAAACGCTGTAAAAAGAAAAAACATAGACACAACACGCATCGAGGCTATATACACTGGTTCAGAAAGCCATCCTTATGCAGTCAAGCCTACAAGCACGATCATTGCAGAAGCAATCAGTGCATCACCCATACTTACAGCAGCAGACGTTGAATTTGCCTGTAAAGCCGGTACTGCGGCAATGCAGATGTGCATGGGGCTGGTAAAATCAGAAATGATAGACATCGGGCTTGCCATTGGCTCTGACGTGGCACAGGGTGCACCGGGAGATGCTCTGGAATACACGGCAGCAGCAGGTGCAGTTGCATACATCATCGGGAGAGATGAGCTTGCAGCAGAGATTGAAGAGACCTACTCAGTTACAACCGATACTCCGGACTTCTGGAGACGAGAGGGTATGCCATATCCGGAACACGGCGGACGATTTACAGGTGATCCGGGCTATTTCAAACATGTAACGTTGGCAGCAAAAGGGTTGATGGAAAAAACGAACACAGCACCAGAAGATTATGATTATGCAGTATTTCACCAGCCAAATGGCAAATTTCCACTCAGGGTTGCATCCCTGCTTGGCTTTACAACGAAACAGCTAAAGCCAGGATATGTAGTACCATATCTTGGAAATACCTATTCAGGATCTGCAATGATGGGGCTTGCAGCCACGCTTGATATTGCAAAAACCGGAGAGCGAATCTTTGTGACTTCTTTTGGTTCCGGTGCAGGAAGCGATGCTTTTAGTATCACAGTGTGTGATTGCCTCGAGGAGATTAAAAACAAAGCACCAACAGTACAACATCTGCTTGAAAATCCGTTATATCTTAGTTATGGCATGTATGCAAAACACAAAAGAAAAATAAAGGTGTAATAATGAGAGACGTTGCAATAATCGGAGTTGGCTGCACAAACTTTGGAGAACTCTGGGACAAATCATTCCGTGATATCTTTGTTGAAGCAGGTGTTATGGCTATAGAAGATGCTGGTGTGCAGGGTGAAGAGATAGACGCCCTCTATCTTGGAAATATGAGCGCTGGCAGATTCATAGAACAGGAACATCTATCATCGCTGGCAGCAGACTATGCAGGACTGGCATCAATTAATATACCCTCAACCAGAGTTGAAGCTGCCTGTGCTTCCGGAGGACTCGCTTTGAGACAGGCTGTTCTTGCAGTAGCATCAGGCTACCATGATATAGTAATTGCAGGCGGTGCGGAAAAAATGACTGATGTTGACACTGATGCTACAACCGATGTGCTCGCAGCAGCAGCAGACCGTGAATGGGAGGGGGTTATGGGCGCAACATTCCCAAGTATATACGCGATGATTGCACGGCTCCATATGCACAAATATGGCACCACGAGCGAACAACTTGCAGCAGTTGCAGTCAAGAACCATTACAACGCCTCAATGAATCCCCATGCTCAATACCAAAGTCCGGTAAGCATTGAAAATGTACTGAACTCTTCCCTAATCGCAGATCCCCTTCACCTGCTCGACTGTTCACCAATAACAGATGGAGCAGCAGCCGTAATAGTTGCACCGGCAGAGATTGCAAAACAATACACCGATACTCCTGTACACATTATTGCATCTACTCAGACAAGCAGCACCATCGCACTACACGATCGCAAAGATATTACAACACTTGATTCTACTGTTGCAGCAGCAAACAAAGCATTTAACACAGCAAAACTTACCCCAGGCGACATCGACATTGCAGAAGTCCATGACTGCTTTACCATCGCAGAAATCCTTGCTATCGAGGATATAGGTTTCTTCAAAAAAGGTGAAGGTGGCAAAGCAACAGAAGATGGACTCACAGCCATTGGTGCGGAAATACCAGTTAATACCTCTGGTGGACTAAAAGCCTGTGGACACCCTGTAGGTGCAACAGGCATCAAACAAGCAGTAGAAATTACAGAACAACTGCGCGGCGAAGCTGGAAGACGACAGGTGGACGGGGCAGAGATCGGACTTATTCACAATGTCGGAGGCTCGGGCGGAACCGCGGTCATACATATTCTCTCAACTTAATTTAAGAACCAGGGGTTACTATTATGGCAGTATCACGATTTTGGAGAAAACTCAAACACCGGTATAATCTTATAGGCACTCACTGTACCACATGCAATACCTATTACTACCCACCAAGAAAGATGTGCCCACAGTGTCGGCGAGATGGAAGGATCGAGGAACATTGGTTCAAAGGGGAAGGTGTGATTGTAACCTACACAGTAATTCATGCAGCACCAGAGAATAAGGCAGTACAAACACCTTACGTGCTTGGAATAGTGCAGCTTGATGAAGGTCCTCGTCTTACAAGCCAGATTATATGCAAACCGGATGACGCCCACATCGGGATGAGAGTACAATCAGTTTTTAGAAAACTTGGCGAAGACAGTGAACATGGCATGATATACTACGGTACAAAATTCATACAGGATTAAAGTTATTGCATGAGTTTTCATTTGTCAGGTTAATCTCTGCACAACGAAGTTGTGCAGTTCATACAGGATTAAAGTTATTGCATGAGTTTTCGTAGCCTCTGAAAATCACCATCAAAAGACTGGAATGATTTTCTATGAAAGGTAACTATATACTTGGAATCGAGGGTACTGCATGGAATTTGAGTGCAGCTATCGTGGATGAAAAAGACGTAGTGATAGAAAAGACCGCAACCTACAAACCAAGAGCAGGCGGAATACATCCAAGAGAGGCAGCACAGCACCATGCAAGTCATATCACGGCACTGCTGAAGAATGTGCTTTGTTATGCCTCAGAAAATAATATCACCCTTGACGCTGTAGCCTTTGCGCAGGGACCGGGTTTAGGACCATGCCTTCGCATCACAGCAACCGCAGCCCGCACAATCTCGTTAAGCTGCAACATTCCATTAATTGGAGTAAATCACTGTATTGCACACGTTGAAGTTGGAATCTGGGAAACAGAGGCAGAAGATCCTGTAACCCTGTATGTTAGTGGTGCAAACTCACAGGTATTAGCATACCGGGGAAAAAAATATCGTATCTTTGGTGAAACCATGGATATTGGAATTGGGAACGCTCTTGATAAATTCGCGCGTGCAGCAGGGCTTACGCATCCGGGAGGTCCCAAGATAGAAAAACTCGCTAGAAGTGCGACACGCTACATCCCACTTCCTTATACTGTAAAAGGCATGGATTTCTCGTTTTCCGGACTAACCACCGCGTGTATGGAATCACTAAAAAATGGTGAACTGCTGCCAGATGTGTGTTATTCGTTTCAGGAGACAGCTTTTGCCATGCTCGTTGAAGTTACGGAACGTGCAGTAGCTCACACTGGAAAAAAGGAAGTCCTTCTCGCGGGAGGTGTTGGTGCAAACAAACGCCTGGTTAGTATGCTCCAAACAATGTGTGATGAGCGTGGCATTAATTTTTATGCACCGGAAAAAAGATACATGGGGGATAACGGCACGATGATCGCGCGTCTTGGTTATCTGCAATACATGGCAGGAGATACAATACCAATAGAAAAATCTGCTGTGAATCCAAACTTTCGACCGGATGAAGTAACAGTTGCATGGAAGCATCCGTGACATCGACCCTACACATTGTACGCAAGCAAAATCATTTCGAAGAGTATATGTGTTGTATGACTTATGCAAGTTTACATAAATTTTAATGGAGAACTTTTGTTATGAAACAAAATGGAATAGAAATCGAAGATACCTTTGCAGAAGCCTTTGGAATAAAAATAGCACGTGTACTGATAACCGGGGTAACGAAACGATGGGCACTTGTATCAGCAACAGAGGCTACAGGTTTTGGCACATCTGTGATTATGTGCCCGTGTGAAGCTGGAATTGAAAAAGTGGTCGATGGAAGCCAGACACCTGACGGCAGACCCGGTGTATATATTCAACTGTGCACCTTCGGGTACAAAGCTTTGGAAGAACAGTTGCTCTCACGGATTGGCCAGTGCGTACTTACCGCACCTACAGCAGCAATGTTTAATGGCTTACCTGACGCTGAAAAACAGTTTGATACCGGTTTTAAACTCAAGTTCTTTGCTGATGGATATGAATCTGAAACAGAAATTAGCGGGCGCAAGACATATAAGATTCCTATGATGGAGGGCGACTTTATTGCAGAGCACAGCATCGGTGCAGTGGATGGTATAGCTGGCGGCAACTTCTTTATTCTTGCTGAAAATCAGATGGCAGCCCTTGCCGCTGCAGAATCAGCAGTTGATGTCATAAGTCTTATGGATGGGACAATAACACCTTTTCCAGGTGGTATTGTAGCAAGCGGATCAAAAACAGGTGCTAATAAATACAAGTTTATGAAAGCAACGACAAATCATCGCTATGCACCATCCTTAAAGGACGATGTCACTGATACATTAATACCAAAGGATGTAAATGCGATATACGAACTTGTGATTAATGGCATAAACGAAGTTGTGATAAAAGAAGCAATGAAAGCCGGGATTAAAGCAGCTGTGAGAGTGCCTGGCGTAAAGAAGATTACTGCTGGCAACTATGGAGGAAATCTTGGCAAATATCGGATTAACCTGCATGATCTATTCTAAACTCGATTGCTCCAGCACTCGATTGCTACGCAATCGAGAGTTATTTTCTGCACTTGATTGCTAACGCAATCAAGAATTAAATGTTACCGGCTATTTTCTGCACAACGAAGTTGTGCAGTGCTTCGTAATCAAGAGTTAATCTCCACTCACCTTGTTGTGTGTAGAACACATACCAAAGATTTAGGGTAGCATCTGTTTTATTGCTAACTCTTCTTTAAAATCACTGTCTTGTTAAGAATTATTTTCGGTCCTTCGACTGGCGTGAATCCGGAGTCTTGTGCCTTTCTGATAGTTTCCTTAAACATCCTCTTTGATACATGAAATGGCGGTTCTACTACGAGTACTTGTCCTTTGGGATTGAGTATTATTCTTATATCATTAAAAAATTCTTCCTGGTTAGGAACTTCGTGTACCATATAGAAAGCCAGGACAAAATCAATCTTCTCTGACACACCTATTTTGTTCTCTTCGCACTTATGCAGTGTGATGCGGTTCTCAAGCTCTGTCCCGTGAATCTTGTCCTCCAATTTATGAAGCATTCCTTCTTGTAAGTCAGAGGCAATTACCCGACCCGTTTTACCAACCAATTGAGCCATATCAATAGAAAAAAATCCTGGACCACAACCAATATCCAACACTGTCATCCCCTCTTCAATATATGGCCCCAATATTTTTTGAGGGTTTTGAAACCATCTCCGAATTCTATTATCGAGATTGGATGCTCTTTCAACTGGACACACGCGATTGGTTTTATCACTCATGATATATTTTCCCTTTTAATGGATAATGGTTGAGTTTGGAATGGAGATAAGACGCTCAAACATACCACATTATTATTATTAGTCATGTTTGATTATATATAATATTTTTGACTCCAGGGGCTGTCAACTTACTCATGTGTTGTATCTTCCCATGTTTTGATGTCCGGTATCCCATTTTTCTTGTTAGAAAGGCAATTATTCCCTAATATATCTTGTATTTCCTTTTTATTTGGTTGAAATCGGTCTGTCGATATTAATTTTCAACTTGATTATTCATTTTGGGGATTGACCTAATCTCTCATGAAGATATTAAGTCGTTTAAAGTCGGGAATGATCTTTTTTCGTATCCACTTTTGTAAAACGCGTAGAATATAGTCATATTTATTTAATAATTTATTTAATTTTTTTATTGCAATATCAAAATGGCATGTCCCGAATATTTCCTTAATTTTTGTGAAATAGATGCATAATTTGATTTTATTCCAATATGAGACAGCTTTAGACTTCAAACGATCATACACATCCTTTTTTATCATTTAATATCGGATTTTGCCCCCGCAACTCCTGCCGAATCACATGATAAGATCCACAATATGTACAAATCGGATTAACAAGTTCAAAATGATTATCTGTTAAGATAATCAATCCCTTATTCACATGATACGGTTTATTATCCATCGAAAATCGCTCTGCTATGATCTTCTCCGGTTCCTAAGTACCGTTAGAAAAATCAGACAAGAGACGCTAAATCTGCAAGATGTTGGTTTTCAAAATAAATAACATTGTAACACTCATTGTATATATTTTGTTTTCCCTATTCATAGATTTGTAGGACAAAATAAGATTTAAAAAGAAGATACGGATGTTTCAGCATGGATCTTTTTATACTGAGCACCAACACCCAGAGAGTTTACAATCCCTATATCCCTATTATAGTGCCCGTAATTAAATTAATGTAACATTTTTATATAGTTGCACTCCCCATTATATATAGTGGATACAGAAAAAATCCAAAGCATATACGAAACGACGCAGCAGCTGGAACCGATTAATATCATAAAAGATAAATTTCACGAGGAGTGGAACTATACGATCCTTCCGCACGACAATTGATTTGACACTTTTATTTAATTATAATCCCTTATCGAATTTCAGTAGCAAGAGAACATGGTTGCGTTTATATTTTCCTATACGTTCAAGAAAATATATTAACAAGCAAAAACACAAAAGGATATTTATGATAGATGTAGCAATTATAATGGGTTCTGAATCTGACCGAAAAATAGCAGATAAAGCCTGTAGAGTACTTGAAGATGCAGGTATCGCTTATGAGACAAAAGTGATTTCAGCACATCGAAATCCTGATAAACTTGACACTTATGTAAAACAGACAGAAGCAAAGATATTTATCGCAATAGCCGGGCTTTCGGCAGCACTCCCAGGTGTTATTGCATCTAAAACTGAAAAACCTGTTATTGGGGTTCCAGTAAATGTAAAACTTGGGGGATTTGATGCCCTTCTTTCCATTGTCCAGATGCCGCCTGGTGTGCCTGTTGCGTGTGTGGGAATTGACAACAGCGTAAACGCAGCAAAGCTTGCACAGCGAATACTTCATCTCTGCACAACTTCGTTGTGCAGAGATTAACCGGTAACTGCACAACTTCGTTGTGCAGAAATTCTAATAACCTTTTAATTCTCGATTACGCGAGCACTGTACAACTTCGTTGTGCAGAAATAACGGTTAACGGCCAATTCTCGATTGCGTTAGCAATCGAGTACATAGAAAACAACGAACGCTATCGAAAATTTTATAAATAGAAATAGTCAAAGTAACTTAAAAATAGAGAAGAAAGAAATGAAAAGCAAAAGAAACACATCTTGGAATATATCGGTGTTTGCACTTCTTTTCGCAGTACTGGCATTTGTAAGTATTGGATGCGCATCCGCTGATATGATTTATGTGCCAGAAGGGGGAAATCAGACAATCCAGCAGGCAGTGGATAATGCCACAGCAGGCGATACGATTTATGTACATAATAGAGAATATGTTGAACATGTTATCATCTCAAAAGATAATATTTCTATCATCGGAGAGAATGCAGAGAATACCATTATAAATAGTGGCGGCTCTGGAATTGCTGTTTTGTTGAATGGTACAAAAAATGTGACAGTATCAAATTTTACGTTATCGAATGATGCTTCTTCATGGTTTGCAGATGTTGTATATAATTATTCTAAGTTTGCACCCGCCGCTTACGACTCTCTGCTTCCAGCTAATTACAGTATAGTGGCACAGGCAATCGATGCTAAGGCTTCACCAAGGCAGGTGTGGCTTCAATTAAGTAATGATAGCGGCAAACTTGATGAGATATTTGTAAGTGCGGGTGAGGTATTTAAATTGGTGTATGGGTCAAATAACACCACAATATTAAATGCTACCATTGAATCTATTTTTGTAGGTCATGATTCTGGTTACATAATACTTAGCCACACATATCTGTATGATGATGGTATTACTGTGTTATCTGATGCTCGCCTTGTTTTAGCGGTTGGAGGTGTTACACCTGTGCTCTACACGAAAGGAGGTGTCGACTGGAAGCTTGAAGAGGGTTACACTCTCACCGTTGGAGATGTTGATTCTGAAGTAGCTCCAAGACAAGTATGGCTTAGGTTGAGCAAGAATAATGTAGTACTGGATGAGCAGATATTTTCATGGGGGGATTTATATTCATATTACAATAATGGCTCTCTTGTTTTAAATGCTACATCAGAAGGGATATTTTCTTCAGGCGACTTGTGGGCTGCAGGTTTTTCCCAGATCAAACAGTATAATGAGACAACACAGATTCTTGTATTAAACGAGTCGTTTTATCTGTTTAAGAATGCTGATGTTTCAGGTAAAAACAACTGGTCAT
>RXIJ01000025.1 GCA_004212095.1 Methanosarcinales archaeon
ACTGGTGTGCCGTGTTTCTGCACGTACGATATTAATTCGGGGTAGGTTTTCTGGAAGTTGTCGTTGTCATCCTTTTCCACGATTTCTACAATTCGGTTGTCTATCATGTTAAGATCGTCAAGGTACCTGTCTTCTATGTGGTACTGTCCAAGTCCCATTAATCTGGCTATCATTATTTGTTCACCTCTCTTTGCAGGGCTTCAAGCTCTTCGTCTACTGTGCTTTTCTGTTTTATGGCTGCAAGTTCCCGCTCAATTGAGTCCCCGCTTTCAAGCGTGTCTTCGAGTGTGCCTGTTTCAATCAGTTCGTCAAGCGCCTCTGATCTTGCGCGCATATTCTCGGTTTTGTCTTCAGCTCGTTGTATGGCAAGCCCAACATCAGTCATCTCTTCACCGATGCCGCTCACTGATTCTGTGATTTTAACCTGTGCTTCTGCTGCCGAGTACTGTGCCTTGATCGTTTCTTTCCTGCTTCGGAAGGACTCAACCTTTGCCGAGAGTCTTTTCTCGGTTGCCACGAGTTTGTCCTGTTCATGCCCCATATTTACTATCTGCTGGGTTAGCTGTTCGAACTGTGTTTGCTCCTGCGCTTTAAGTGTGAGTGCTGTTCGTGCAAGGTCTTCTCTTCCTGCTTCAAGAGCAGCTTTTGCCTGCGAGGTGTGCTTGTCAATATTTACCTGCAGTTTTGTGCGCTGTATTTCCAGTCGTTTCTTGGAAGTTGCCACTTCTGCCACTCCGCGCTTTACTTTTCGCAGCATTTCAAGCTGTTTTTGGTAGGAGTAATCCAGCGTCTCTCTTGGGTCTTCAAACCTGTCAAGGACTTTACTTACTTTAGATTTTACTACTGTGCTCATTCTGTCTATTAATCCCATAATATCACAACCAATCGTTACTTTTTAATCACTGCGATGGTGCCATCCACTATATTAACATCCACCGCCTTTCGTATAGTAGTATCTTGTTTTTAACAGATATAGCTTCTGCTTCATTGGTAATGCTGCCACCGTTTGTTTCAAGTCTGTTGTTTTGAACTCTTGATATGGAGAATATGAATAGTAACGCCAATAGCTATTAGAATCAAAATAATTCTTATAAAAAGAATGTGAACGATAAAGACTCCTGAAAATATTATTGTCACCCATAACAAAGAAATGGACAAGATCTTCATTTTTAATGGAATTCCCTCTCCATTCTGGTAATTTTTAAAGTAGATCCCAAACCATCTATTATTTAAAAGCCAATTGTGAAATTTTTTTGAACTTTTGGCATAGCATGCACTGGCAAGTAATAAAAAGGGAACAGTAGGCAGAATAGGCAAAAATATTCCAACGATTGCAAGCCCTACAAAAAAGGTTCCCGCAACAATCAATAACGTATGGACTAGTCTTTTCGATATTTTGTTTAGCCGATTGAAACTATCATCAAATTGGCCTTCGTTGTCGCTTTTTTTCATAACAATTCCATTCCCCCAATTTCGTATAATACTGTCTCGTTTTTTACAGATATAGCTTCTGCCTCAAAAGTGTCCATTACAGGGAGCTTTATGGAACAGGATATTTATATAATAAGCAGGAATTGTACAAGTCATGGAGTATATTTAATGACACAATTATTAAATCTTCCGCGTGTGATGCTTGCTGCTGATCGTTCTTCATCCGGAAAGACCACAATCTCCATAGGAATAATGGCAGCGCTTAAGGATATGGGGTATACTGTGCAGCCTTTCAAAGTTGGTCTGGATTATATCGATCCTGGTTATCACACCGAGATTACCGGAAGACCTGCTCGAAACCTTGATGGTTACCTGTGCAAGAGCAATACGATTCATGAGATATTCCAGTATGCTTCAAAGGGCTCTGATATTTCGATTATCGAGGGCGTACGCGGCTTATATGAAGGATTAGACGCAACAAGCGACACCGGAAGCACGGCACAAATAGCTAAAATACTATACTGTCCGGTTGTATTGATAATCAATGCCCGGAGCATCACCAGAAGTGCTGCTGCGATAGTAAAAGGCTACACTACTTTTGATCCGGGGGTAAAAATTCTTGGTGTTATCCTGAACAATGTTGGAAGCGCGTCCCACAGCGAAAAAGCGAAGAAAGCTATTGAAACTTACACCGACATCCCTGTTATTGGTGTTATACCGAGAGATGAAGGTATGCAGATAAGTATGAGGCATCTCGGACTTATGCCTGCTATTGAAGGAAGACGCAGACTGCATGATTTTGATTCACGTCTTGGCAGTGTAAAAAGCATAACCAGTGAGGGAGTTGATATACAGCAATTACTTGAAATTGCGCGCAGTGCGCAGCCTCTGCCAGAGCTGCCACAAACATTGTACGTACAACACCGAAAACCACCTGTTGCCAAAATTGGCGTAGCACTCGACGAAGCATTCAATTTTTATTATCGAGACAATCTTGAATTATTAGAGCTTGAGGGTGCAAAGATAACTTATTTTAGTCCGCTTAATGATAAAAAAATTCCGGAAGTTGATGGTTTATATATTGGTGGTGGCTATCCTGAGCTTTTTGCAGCAGAGCTTGAAAAAAACAAAACCATGCGAGAAAGCATATATAATGCATCACAATCCGGCTGCCCAATCTTTGGTGAATGCGGCGGTCTCATGTATCTTACCAGAAACATCGTCACAACCAGACTAAGCCACAGCAAATATCATATGGCAGAAGTTGAGCCTGGAAGCTATGAAATGGTAGGAGCACTGCCGGGAAATACACATCTTACCCATAAACGGGTTGTGACCTACACAGTGGCACACATAATGAAGGACACACCAATAGGAGTTAAGAACACCAGTATCAAAGCGCACGAATTCCACCACTCTGAGATACTTGATTTGCCAGAGGATGCCACTTTTGCAATTAGAACAGAGCGTGGAACCGGTATACACAACAAACAGGATGGACTCATGGAAGGGAACACCATTGCAACATATCTCCACATACATGCAGCATCATATCCAGGGTTTGCCACAAGTTTTGTTGAAAAATGCAGACAACACCAACGACGCAGGTAAAGGATAAAGTTAAAAACGTTTGATGTATGTGGAACAAACGGCGACTATTATGAAAGAACTTAAGAAATTATTGGAACGACTATCCAATGCACATGGATTATCAGGTTGTGAAGAAAGCATCAAAAATATTGTTTATGAAGAGCTTGAATCTTACGTAGATGAAATCAGAACAGACGCGATGGGAAATGTGATTGCAACCAAAAAAGGCAGTAAGCCCTCGGTTATGATTGCAGCACACATGGACGAGATTGGACTTATGTGTAAGTACATCGATGATAAGGGCTTTATCCACTTTGTTGAAATCGGCGGATGGTTTGATCAAACACTTCACAGCCAGCGTGTGGTTCTCCATACAGATAAGAGCGATATTTATGGTGTCATCGGCGCCAAGCCTCCACATGTAATAAAAGAAGAAGATAAAAATAAACTCTTGAAAGCAGATGATATGTTTATTGATATTGGAGCTAAAAACAGGAAAGAAGCGGAAGCTCGTGGTGTTAGAGTTGGTACACCTATTACAATTGATCGCGAATGTAAAAGCATGACTGAAAAGGTTATGACAGGAAAAGCATTTGACAATCGTGCTGGAGTCTGCGTGATGATACATGCAATGAAGCGAATCAGTGAACTTGGCAGCAACGTAACCGTTCATGCAGTAGGCACAGTACAGGAAGAAGTTGGCTTGAAAGGAGCGAAAACCAGTGCTTTTTCATTGAATCCTGATGTGGCTATTGCAACCGATGGTACCATACCAGGGGATCATCCGGGAATTGAAAAGAAGGATTCCGCTATCGAAGTTGGAAAGGGCGCTGCAATCACCATCGTTGATGCGGCAGGAAGGGGGCTTATCGCACATCCAACTGTTGTACGATGGCTTGAAGAAACAGCAAAAGAGAAAAACATCCCATACCAGCTTGACGTTGGGGACGGAGGCACAACAGATGGTACTGCCATACATTTGACAAAAAGTGGCATTCCAACTGGTGTAGTAAGTGTACCTATCAGATATATGCACTCACCAGTGGAGACACTGGATATTGACGACCTTGAGGCAACTGCAGAATTGGTTGCACAAGCAATAACAACAGTGGACAGATACTTTTAACCTGTAAAGCTGCGCTTTGCAGAGATAACCTGTAACTGCACAACTTCGTTGTGCAGAACCGCACACTCCGTGTGCGAAAATAACTCTTGATTGCATTAGCACTGCATACTGCGTGTGCAGAAGGCAACTCGTGACTCTTGATTAAGTAATCAAGTTGTCGAAGCGATCAAGTTTTCAGTAGTTTCCGTACTGGTTCAAACATTTCTACCATGTACTTTGCTGCACTTTTTTTCACATCCTGTGGATGCAACTTTTTTGCTGCAAAGTCTCTTTCAAGTGAAGCATAGTCTATGTATTCAATATCCCCGCCAAATTTAGATGGGCGTTCGATTACAAGAGTATTGTATCGCAGAGCTATATGATATTTAAATAGTTGTAGTATTGGGTTATCTTCAATTACGCCTTCCGGGCAGTAGGCTTTGTTAATCTTTCTTTGCATTTCCTCTGGTGTGTCGTCTATAGACAGATCGTTTCGTTTTGAGCTTGACATTTTAGTACCGTCAAGTCCAATGAGTATTGGAAGGTGAATGCATAATGGCGGTTTAAATCCAATGGAAGAAAGCCCCTCTCTTGCCAGCATGTGTATCTTTCGCTGATCTATCCCACCAACTGCAACATCAACACCAAGCATTGCAATATCTACTGCCTGCATGAGCGGATAAATCATCTGCGACACGTAAGGGTTTTGTGAATCCCTGCTCACTTCGTCCATGCTTCGTTTCGCCCGGTTCAAGGTGGTGTTTCTTGCAAGCTTGAGCACGTTTAGCATGTATTCAGGACCAAGTTGGAAATCTCTTCCAAACACGTACTTTGTGTTCTTTTGAGTAAGCCCAAGTGCTGTGAAGCATTCTTTGTTATAGATAGCTGTTTTTTGTATTTCTTCGATCGTTCCTTTCTGATTCAAATATGCATGAAGGTCAGCGATCAAAACCGTAATCTTGAATCCCGCATTCTGGAGATCTATTAGTTTGTTTACCGTCAGTACATGCCCCATATGGATAGTACCACTTGGCTCGTACCCGACATAAGCAGTTGGTGAATAGTTAGAATCACACAAATTTTTGATCTGCTCGTCGGTTACAAGTTCATAGGCATTTCTCTTGATTAACTCGAATCTGTTCATGGAAATCTTATTTTATGATATAAAAAAACGGATCTGGAATGTACGATCTGTATAGTCGTCCTTGAGAACTCAAAGCCATAGTCACTATAGAAATATTCACAGTATATATAAAATTCTGAAGATGTACACCGCTTACTATTGATATCTGCAGCCTCGCATTGATCAATGCGTGGGCATATTTCAGGTAATAGTACTGTTGTTTGCTTGCATTTCATTCTAAATTATGTACTAATTTTTTATAATATATAGCTATCGTTCAATCCTTCAAGCTGTGGCTTGTGCAGATGATAAAAAAAAGCTTGGCGTTACAAAATACATTAAGTAGTGCCTATCAAATCGTGGCTTTGCCGCAGTAATTATCATGTAACCATAACCGATTACAAATATCACGAATTATCTCTTTACACCCTGTAAGAAAAGAAATGAAAAATGTGCAGGGTTCAGTTCTGGGGTGGTGGCTGGCATTTCATCAGGTCTTTGATTTTTACTAGCTTGACAATATGAACTTTGCCTGGCACACCTGATGTTTTCTATGCTCTTCCATTTTTATTTCTTATGGTTTGTTCAACAAGAAATGCAAATATGCTTTCCTATACATTAAAAAAGATGATCATTTGACGATAAGACCTTAACGATTACATACAATAAAAAATCCGATAATAGAGGCGCTGAAAAGAGGAGATCAATGCAAAGCTTGTGAAAAATGCAAAGTATAAAAACTTGGTAAAATGATAAATGAGTAATTCGTTATCTCTGCAAAGCAAAAGCTTTACAGTGTATAAAACCTGTTAAAATAATAAATGAGTAAGTTATTGTCTCTGCAAAGCAAAAGCTTTACAGTGTATAAAACCTGTTAAAATAATAAATGAGAGTCTCTCTTCCAATGGGTAAGAGCATAATCACTGGAGACGTCCCTGATGATACAGAGATTATCCTGCCTAAAAAAAACAATAAAAAAACAATAGACGGCGATATACTTCTTAAAAACGCGCTTTCTTCACCAATTGCGAGCAGACAACTTGGTGAACTCATTGGAAGTGATGAGTCTGTAGCTATACTAGTAAGTGATATCACACGCCCAGTCCCTACAAAGAAACTCCTTTTACACCTATTCACTGAACTTGAACATGCTGGTGTTAAATCTCGCACACGTATTATTTTTGGGCTTGGACTTCACCGATTGATGAGTGAACCTGAAAAAAAACACATCCTTGGAGACTATTATTATCAAGCATCCCATCTGGAGCATGAGCTTGACAACTGCACATATCTCAAAGATACTGGACATGGCACACCGGTTGAAATATTTTCAAAAGTAGCTGAATGTGACAGGATAATCTGCACCGGAAACATTGAATTCCACTATTATGCAGGCTATACCGGGGGATCAAAAGCACTGCTGCCGGGGGTGAGTTCAGAATGTTCCATCATCAAAAACCACAGCCTGATGCTCGATAAAACATCTTATGCAGGCAATATTGATGGAGCACTGCGGCGTGACATTGATGAAGCAGGAAAAATTGCAGGGATTGATTTCATTTATGATGTCGTACTTGACTCTAACAAAAATATCATATATGCGGTGGCAGGAGACGCTATAAAAGCTCATAGGAATGGCACTCAAATGGTTGATAAACTATACAAAATACCGGTTGAACCAGCAGATGTTGTAATCGTCTCAGCAGGCGGCATGCCAAAAGATATTAACCTCTTTCAAGCACACAAGGCACTGGAAAACGTGAAAAACGCAAGTAAGGACGGTGGTGCGATCATCCTCGCTGCAACATGTGAGGAGGGGTATGGAAACCGTGTATTTGAAACATGGATTAACGAATGCAGAACACCACAAGATGCAATCACACGATTGCAGAAGGGTTTTGTCATGGGTGGCCACAAAGCAGCATTGATCGGAAAACTTGCGCTCGAGAGGGAATTATACCTGGTATCAAGTAACGACAGTACTTTTGCAGAAAGAGCTTACTTCAAACACGCTTCAACATTACAGAAGGCTGTTAATGCTGCAATGAAGAGTAGAACAAGACCGCGCGTGTTGGTAGTACCCTATGGAAATATTACATTATTAACAAAAAATAATATTTAGGTAATATATTATGAAGATATTTATTACAGGCGGTGCAGGATTTATTGGCAGTCATTTAACAGACCGACTGCTCAGCGATGGATACAGTGTGACAGTGTATGATAATTTTATATCAGGAAAAAGAGAATTTGTTGCGCACCATCTAAACACTTCAACCTTCAAACTGGTATGTGCCGATCTTCTTGATACTGCAACTCTGAATGAATCAATTAAAGGCCACGATTTCGTATTCCACCTCTCAGCCAATCCGGATATACGTAAAAGCACTGCTAATACGAGAGTGGATATTGAACAGGGCATCCTCGCAACTTATAATGTGCTCGAAGCAATGAGACAGCACGACATTAAAAAAATTGCTTTTACTTCGTCTTCCACGGTCTATGGCGAGGCAACAGACATACCAACATCTGAAGACTATGGGCAAATGCTGCCTATATCAATATATGGTGCATCAAAACTTGCAGCAGAAGCACTGATAAGCGCATACTCCGGAAGTTTTGGTATGCAGGCATGGATTTTTCGATTCGCAAATATTATCGGAAGAAGGAGTACACACGGCATCATCTACGATTTCATACAAAAACTAAAAGAGAACATAGATAAACTTGAAATATTGGGGGACGGTAAACAGAGAAAATCCTACCTCCTCGTGGAAGAATGTGTTGATGCAATGCTTCATGTGATTACTCACACAGGTGAGCGGATAAATACTTTCAATATCGGAGCGGAAGACCAGACACAGGTTAATACCATTGCAGGGATCGTTACAGAAGAGCTTAAACTTGATTATGTGACTTTTACATACAGCGGTGGGAGGCAGGGATGGATTGGCGATATTCCGTGTTTTTTACTATCGATTGAAAAAATCAAAAAACTCGGCTGGGCTCCAAAGAATACATCAGATAAATCCATCAGAAAAGCAACCAGGACCCTGATAAGAGAAATCCGGAAATAAGGGTCGTGACCTTTGACATAGTTGATATATGGGTAAAATGCATATTTATCAACTATGGCAATAAATAAATCCAAAATAGACCTGGAAAATGAATTTTGCTCGAACGAAAATTGCAATGACTGAGGCAAGAGAAACTCAGGTAGCATAGTTAAGTTTGGGCACGACAGAAACGGTAAACAGCGATTTAAGTGTAAAACATGCGGTGGTGTCTTCGTAGAGACCAAAAACACTATTTTTTACAATCGCAAGTTATCAGAGGACTAAATTATCTCAATCTGCAAATTACTGGTCGAGAAAAATGGAATAAGAGCCATTGAACGTATAACTGTGATACATCGCGACACGATATCAAATGTTGTAAAAGACACGGCAAGACACGCGAGGGAAGTAACTGACTTTTTAATAGGGACTGTTGGGAAAGTCACTGAAACCTGTTAAATTGATACACTGTCTCTCTTAAAATTCTCGTTTGACATAATATCTGACATTATCCCGCTAAAAAATGCCAGCATCAGCAATTTTTTACTTGTAAATCGATCGATATCGAAGCATTTATATTATTTAATCACATTTATCACTTAAAATTTATGATTTAGATGTGATAATGTGTTTTCGATACCAAAAGTCCCACAAACCACCTTCATTTACGGTTCAACCGTTTATAAAAATATCATACCTGAAAACACTATTTTTTACAAAATAAATCAGGTCATAGACTTTTCCTTCGTGAACGAAGCATGTAGCGACCTCTATTCGTTCGACAATGGCAGACCTGTAATAAACACCCCCTGAAAGGATGTTCCGTTCAGCAATCGTTCAATATCCCAATGACTTTTCTGATAGACAAATGGAACATTCCGCCAGATTTGACATCATGACAAAATGGTTCCTTGAAATCCTTATAGAAAACAAATCTTACGATCACAGTTTATTGGACGATTTCAGGGACCGACCTGGAGAAAAGAGATGGAAAAAACTATTCTTCATGATATTGAAACAAATAGAAAATGCAGGTTTTGGCAAAGGATATAAGTCAGCTGATGCCACACATGTGATATTAAACATTGCTATCCATAGAATTATTGGATTGATAGGACAGGGAATAAAAGCGATAATGGACTAAATTGAGACCGTAGATACAAAATCTTTCACAGGATATAAGGCCAATATGAGATTAAAGTATTGAAGAAAAACCCTTTAACAATTGACAAGTTTGCTGATTTCCTAAAAAGGTTACACTCAGAAAAAGCAGAAGTTAAAAGAAATTGAATAATCACTCTTCCTCATTCCAACACCAATAACTCTCTTTACTGATGATTACATAGTCCAAAACCTCAATGTTAAGCACTTCTCCAGCCTCAAACAATCTTTCCGTAATTTTTTTATCTTCTTGGGAAGGTGTATGGTCTCCACTCGGACGATTATGTACCAGAACAATTGCATTCGCACTTTCTTTTGTCGCTGATTTAAAAACTTCTCTCGGATGGACTAACGAGGCATTAAGAGTCCCAATAGAAATAATTTCATCCTTGGTTACTCTGCCCTTCGAGTCAAGATGAAGAATCATGAAGTCTTATTTATTATTTTTTTCCTGACAGTAACGGCTGGGCATATTCGTACACGTCCTTAGCGCATTTTATTGGCTTTTCGTCTCTTTTTGATATTGCATGCTATTTGTTAAACTCAAACAAAGCCTGTATCTGCATTGTTTTTGCATGCCCAATCCCCTTAATATCCTGAAGCTCTTTTAATGATAAGTCTGATAGTTTGTCCAACCCATGTTTTGAGAGTGGTCTGTTGGACATGTCGATCACATTTTCGTCTCTGGTCCCGGTCTGAAGAATAACTGCAAGTGGTTCAGCATCACTTAAACCGGATGCTCCGGCTTTTAAAAATCGTCCTCTTAGCCTGTTCTCTTTTGAAAGGTCTTCTATTCTCATATAATTATATTAAATTTTTTTCAAGAAACTTCATATACAACTTAAGTAGAATATAAACAAATGCAGTTTATAATTTCCTATATCTTTAAACACGTACGATTCGATTGTTATTGATATTCACCATGTATCTGAACGTTGAGATTTGCATAAGCTTTTTATTAAATACACTGCTACACTAAGAAACTTAAACATTATGATACATAGTATAAAACGTTTTTTTGACACTGCACAATTAAAACAGCTACATAGATGGACATTATATGGCATAGTCATAGGGATAGTTGCCGGTCTTGGAGCAGTGGCTTTCTATACAGCAATTTCAATTATAACTCACTTAACTCTTGGTGGTATCGCGGGTTACTATCCAGCACCAGCAGGTGGAGAGTCTAGCCTGTTTTCTGAGGCAGCCAGCAGTCCAAACAGATTATTACTACTTTTCATCCCGGCCGTCGGTGGGCTTATTACAGGAATTATCATCTACACCTTTGCACCTGAAGCAGAAGGACACGGCACAGACGCTGTGATAGAGGCTTACAACCAGAACAGAGGCATCATACGACACAGGGTTCCAATCGTAAAAACAGTAGCTTCTGCCATAACCATTGGGACAGGGGGCAGTGCTGGAAGAGAAGGGCCAATAGCACAAATCGGCGCTGGTTTTGGCTCAGCTTTTGCCGATTATTTATCACTATCTGACAGGGATCGGAGGATCATGCTTATCTGTGGTACTGCTGCCGGGATTGGAAGCATTTTTCGTGCCCCCTTTGGTGGGGTGCTCTTTGCCCTTGAAGTATTGTACCAGCGTGATATGGAAACTGATGGGATTGTCCCAGCATTTGTTTCTTCCACTATAGCGTACTCGGTGTTCACCTATTTCTTTGGATGGGGGTCTCTGTTTAACACTCCTGATTTCATGTTTTCACACCCATTGGAACTTCTGTTTTACAGTATTCTTGGAGGTGTGTGTGCTTATGTAGGTATCGCATATATCAAAACATTCTATGGTGTGAGGGATTACATATTTAAACCACTCAAAGTAAAGAACCATTATAAGCCAGCAATCGGGGGTCTTCTGCTTGGCATTATGGCATATTTTTACCCTGATGTGTTAGGTACTGGTTACGGGCTCATACAATCCGCCATCAATGGAGAGCTTTTAATATCAGCTATGCTATTTCTTGTGGTTCTTAAGATCCTCGCAACGTCGTTTACCATAAGCTCAGGTGGTAGCGGGGGGGTGTTTGCCCCGTCTCTTGTTATAGGTGCTATGGTTGGGGGAGCTTTTGGAATAGCAGCAGACATCTTATTTCCGACCCTCATATCGCACCCAGGATCGTACGTTCTCGTGGGAATGACTGCTATGCTTGCAGGGGTTGCAAAAGTGCCGATTGCTGGTATTATCATGGTCTCAGAGCTTACAGGAAGTTATCATCTGTTAGTACCATTGATGGTTGCATCAACGACAGCCTACCTACTCACCGGCACAAAAACCATATATGAAAAACAGGCCCCGAGTCGTGCAGACTCGCCAGCACATCGCAGGGAACTTACTGTGAATATACTTGAGACAAGCAGCGTTGGCAAAGCAATGAATAAAGATGTCATCACTATAACACCTGATAAAAGTGCACATCTTGTGCTGGATCTCATTCGCACCCATAGACATACCGGGTATCCGGTAATGAAAAATGATGAGCTTGTTGGAATTGTTACCTTTGAAGATGCGGAAAAGACTCCGTTTGATAAGCGGGATAAGCGCACGGTTGGTGAAATAATGACAGAAAAACTTGTCACAGCAACACCCGAAGAAACACTTGAAATAGCACACCGCAAACTCATAGAACACCATATTGGACGCTTGCCTGTTGTATCAAAGGATAATCCTACAATGCTCCTTGGAATACTGACCAGATCAGACATCATACGCATGCACGCAAAACTCAGCAGTGAACAATAGACACGGATTTCCGCAAGAGGGAGATAGATGCACCCCCCGATTCTCTGTGATCTATGCGATGAGAAAAGTCATCTCACAAACAGTTATTTAGCATGTTCACAAATCGGGTAAGCTATTTACTATGAGTTTAATGGGACCATACTCAATTTTTTTCATAAGCAATTTCCTGATAGTTTAAGCCCAAATTCATTTTTTTAGTTCTTTTCTGATTCTTTCAATTTCACCATCGCCTGGTATTTTGAGAGCAAAAGCACCATGACAGGGTTTAATGTAAGCGATAAGAATATGATCGCCTTCGATGCCGATTGGCAGTGGCGGAATTCCCACCATGTATGTATTGAATATTTTGTACCCGGGGGCTACAAAATAGATTTCTTGGCAGCGTTTTTGTATCAGTTTTGAACACTTGGCAAAGGTTGTGCGAGCTAATAGTATTTCATAATCCAATTCATCTACACATGGAGCCATGTACTCACCCCATCGACTTGTTCTTTGAGTGGCAGCGGGTTGTGAATAACCGGTGCTGTAAGTACATGCTCACAGATGTTTTTGCATTGTTCTGTTAATTCTTCAGCAAATTTCCCAAACACGATTGCTACCATTTTACCTTTTGAGAGCGCATGTATGCTGGCAAGGTACACGATACCTGAATCACTGTGAACGAACACAAAGCATAAGTCGAAGTCGATCTTTCCCGTTGATAATGCACCAATAGTTATATCCAGATCCATCATCTTTCCACCATAATAATGACGCTCAGGATCAGCAACTTTTACAAGAAGGAGGGCTGATTTGTTGCCTGCAAACACCGGTGTTATCCCATGTTTTTGGAGCTTGTACGCAAGATATATAGCAGTACTTGTCTGCACAGGAAATTCAGGGCAACCAAGCGCCAAAAGAGCTGTTTTAGCCATAACTGATAAATATTGAAGAGGATGCTATTTAAAACCATCTTTTTTAGAACATGCTTATAGTCAAGAACGTAATTTTTATAACTAATCAGTTTTTTGTCTGTATTCATGACAATACATGAATCAATCACCATTGTGCGACACATGAGTGTTGAAGAACTAACCAAAAGAATAAAATCGACAGAAAAGAATGTAAAAATTTTACAAAGATTGCATCTTATCAAATTCCGTTATGAAGGACTTAAGTGTTGAGAAGGCAGCCAAAAGAGTAGAAATTTCAAAACCTGTTGCCTATATCTGGCAGAACAG
>RXIJ01000091.1 GCA_004212095.1 Methanosarcinales archaeon
CCAAAGAACCAATTGTACTGAGCGAATACGTTAGTACACCTTTACAAGCGTGTTTGGAATGAAGCTACCAATTCTATCTGCAAAAGAGATCATCAAAGCACTGAAGAAGGATGGATTTAGGGTCATCCGGCAGAGGGGAACTCATATCTCTCTATACAAAAAGAGCGAAAATAAGACACATCCGGTTGTCGTTCCAGATAAAAAAAGAAGTGAAAAGAGGGACTATGCTCAGCATTTTAAAGCAAGCAGAAATGGGCATGGAGAAATTCTTTGAGCTGGCAAAAAAATGAATCTCAAACTCTCTACCCCCACCTGCAACGGCACCTACCACCTGCCCCGCCCTCGAACCCACACGCATCCGTGCTCCCAGTCACAAGCGTGCACACCCTCTACCGAACCCCACCACACATTGACCTCCCCACCCACACAGATACCCGCGGGCAGGCGACACCTCGGCTGGTGGATCGGCGGTGGGTGTGCTTCGGGAGCAGCATCCAGGGATGGAGATCATTTAAAATGAGAAATATAGAATGCGCTCTGAAATGAGTCAAAAAACGTACGTTTATAACAAATAAGTTACTAACAAATTAGTTAGCGATAGTATGAAGTTCACACTACAGCCCGTAAAAGGCAAGGAATTTATCAACAGGACCGAACTACTGAAAGAGATGGTCGAAGAATTAAGAGATAAAAGATCAACCACAGGCTATGCCCTCTATGGAAAAAGAAGGATTGGGAAGACATCGATCTTAAAAGAGGTCCAGAGAAGACTTGACCAGGAGGAGGAAATCGTGGTGGTATATTATTCTGTCTGGGACCTTATCGAATCCACCCTGGCAGAATTCTGCCATCGATTAAGCCTGGATATTATTGAGGCATACAGACCGCACGTCGGTTTAACCTACCGGGCCAGCGAACTGGTCCAGACCCCGCTTTCCATGCTTAGAAAGCTTCTTGGGGAGGCACAGTTAACCATAGTCTATAATGAGATCGAATTCCTTGTAACCAGAAAAAAAGACACAGATGGGGGTATCCTTCTCGAAAATGCACTCAATATCTCAGAAAAACTGGGAAAAAAGACAGATACGAAGTGCGTGCTCCTGATTGATGAATTTCCATCTATTATTGATTTGAAAAGTAACAATGTAAAAGTCGGAGAGGCAGTGCTCAGGAAGATTAGGACCGTATTTGAGGGCTGGGAGCAGACCACTCTCTGTATATCAGGTTCAATACGCAGTACGATGAATCTTGCAGTTCTGTCTTCAAGTTCTCCTTTCTACAGGCAGTTGATAGTAAAAGAGATCGCTCCGCTAAAACAGGAACATGTCACAGAACTGCTGACGCAGCATCTTGATATTTCACAGGAAGGTATCAAGGAGGTCTATGAATTTTCTGCAGGAATACCTTTTTATGTCCAATTTATTGGCAAAATGCTGGAAAGAAGGGATAAAATTACACTGGATTCCATTAGAAATGTTGAACATGAATTTCTCACAGAGGAAGGAAATATATTGTTCAAAGAGGAATTCGGTTCATTGGGTCCAAAGGAACGTTTGCTCGTTTTGAGTATTGCAAAAGGATATCATGCACCAAAAGAAATGGCAAATGTCGTTGGAGATAAAATATCCAACATAAACAGGTTTTTGACATATCTGACAGAAAAGGGATATGTCTCAAAAGAAGACAAGGGACACTATGTACTTGATGACCCGGTCTTTGAAAGATGGTTAACTGAGATTTTACCAGAGGCTGATGCAGTTGACATCGACATCTGAGACGTGTATTGAGGATAACGTGTCCCATTCAAAAGTAACAACAACAATCCTGAATTGGAACGACAAGGAAGACACCATTAAGTGCCTCGAATCTCTGAAGCACATAATCTATCCCAACTATGAAATACTGCTGGTGGACAATGGCTCTACTGATGAATCGGTGGAGTGTTTTAAGAACGGGCATCCGGGGATGGAGATTATTGAGAATGGGGAGAATTTGGGGTTTGCTGAAGGGAATAATGTGGGAATGTAGAAATACCACATGGATTTTATATCTACTCCCTTATCTTTTCGATATCATTTAGAATAGTCTCCGCCCGATGTTTGTAGGTATGCTTTTTCATGACTATTTTGTTTCCCTTTTGTGCAATCTTCTTTCTTTCATCTTCATTCTCTAAATAATATTCCACTTTATCTAATAAATCATTTTCATTTTTGTAACATTCTATCTCTCGCCCAATGTCAAATAGCTCTTCCAATATTTTTTTGTAATCCGTTAACTGAAATCCCCCCGCCCCCAATATTTCAAAGGTTCTTGGATTCACACCTTCTTTTGATTGGCGATGATGTATATTTAGACATATCTTTGTTGAATTGTAAACCTTATTAACTTCTTCAGGAGGAATATTATAATTATGAATTTGTTTTCCGAGTGCTCTTCTTTTGATTTTGTATTCATACTGCAAGAAAGGATTATACCATGTCCATGCCGTCCCCCACACTTCTAATCTCAACTCTCTGTGATGCGAGATAATCGTTTCAAGTATCTTTTTTCTCTCAGGATAATCACTTAACCCGCCCACAAAAGATACATTCCTGATAACTGTTTCGTCTTCTAATTTGAAATAAGAATTGGGATCATAAGCCATGGGAAGAAAAATTGCATGGATGCCATACGTTCTCAATTCCTGAATGTCGGTTGGTTCATAGGTATAGAAAATGTGGTAGTATTTTCCACCTTTTAACACATTGCTGAAACGTAAAGCGCTGTCGTAGCACCAGATAACAAGAATAACGTCCGAGTCATTTCTAATCTTTTCTATGGTTTCCGGTAGCAAAATATCTCCTTTCAACACCAGCAATACATCAGGCTGTATCACAGATGCTTCGTGCAATAATTTTTTATTATAATCTACAATTATATTTTTAAACAAATTATATTTAATTTCTGGTTGATCCAATGAATTAGTTAGTGTATTTACTTTCTCGCATAGAAGTTGCTTTGATCTATCAAAGACGGTGCCGCTCAAATCTGGCCAATTGGAAATTTTGACCTCGCAGCCAAGTTCGCAAAAGGCTTTTGCAATCATGTTGTTGATTCTGTAAAAATTAGAACCTGTTATCAACAGCTTTATTGTTAACACCTCTAACTTACATAATATATATTTAAGTTCCCATTGTCATATATCCTTAAAACTGTGTTGTCCTTTTCTAACATGCTAAAATCTTCTGGTGTGAATCTCCACTGTTCTTCATATTTCGGATGTAGTTTCGGATATGATATTCTTCCTATAATCGAGATTAAAAGGTATCTCTGGTCTTTGTAGTACTCGCCCAATGACGTTTTGTTTATATACTCAAAATGATCGACTGGTCGAGTATCTGCCCCATACCTAATATTCTTACTTAGTATTAACCTACCGAGAATTGCATCGTAGAACCTTTTCTGGGAGAGTCCTACCTCTTGGATGAGTGTTTCTTCATTTCGATTATCGAAGAACCAGGTCATACCATTTATCTCTGTCTCACAAACTTGCTGGTTAGTTTCTTTTATTATTGGAGAGTAATAAAGATTAAAAGTTGAGAAGTATAATAAGAGTATTAAAATGACACATAACGATATAGATTTGAAGCGTTGCTTGTTAAAAGATGGCCTGGATTTATTAAATACTAAATAAAAACCCATTGCGACAAAAAAAGAAGAAAAAAAGAAGGTATATTTTGAAACTCTTCCAAAGCCAATAATAAAATCGTTGAAGAAGAAGATAACTGACAAAACAATAAAAACTAAAGAGCCGAAGGAAAAGAAGATATGATGGAATCCCAATTTTTGCTCTTCTGCATGTCTTCTCCAAATATTGAAAATATAGATTAAGAAGATAAGCGAAAGAAATCCAAGAATTATTATTTGCCCGTATCCGTTAACTATCACTTCGATTAAATCGAATAATCCTGCATGTGTTCGTGTTATTAGCTCAAAGTATGTTTCGGCTTCTGACTTTCCTATTTCATAACGAAGCCAGTTTAACACACCTCTAAACATGCCAGTAATTGCAGAAAAAGAAAAATACCAGATAAAGAAGGTTATAAAAGAGATTAAAATAACGTTGAATAAATTTCTTTTTTGTAACTTCGGAAGTTCAATACCCTGTCTTTTGTTAATGTTTTTGTAGATAAATAAGCAGAACTCCAAGATTAAAAAGACTAAGATTAAAAATAGCGTAGTCATAGGATGAAAAAAGACGGTGAGAAAGAGTGAAATGATAAGTAAGATGCTGAATTCTAAAGCGTGTGTTGAGCCCCTACTTTTAAAGTAAAGATATAAAATAAATGGCAAAAGAAAGAAGGACTGAACGCTCGGAGCGAAGATTAAATTTCCATTGCCAAATAACAAAATCGAGGCAAATGCTAATACGAAAAAAACCTCATCCCTTCTTTCAAAGACCTGTTTGGCTAAAAAATAAATTGAAATAATATAAAAGAGAAAGAAGACTGGAGGAATTATATTCACTGTATGTTCAACACTTATACCGGTGATATAAGATAAACTCGCAGTTAAAATATGGTCGAGTGGATAAAAATTATTCGTTCCGATGGAAGAAGTTCTTAAAATATCTTTGATATATCCAATATGTGTGAGCACATCTCCTCTTCCGTAAGTAGCATATCCCCGGACAAAGGGCATAAATAACAGAATGATATTTGTTGTTAGGATTGCTAAAAATCCAAGAATCCAAAGGTTATCAGTTTTATCCGAAGATAGCGCGCCTTTCATCAGAATTACCTGTCCCATGAAAATCGATGTGATAATGAAAAACCAAAAATACCAGGGATATACATCATAGATTGATATTTCATAGCCACTTGCAGGAGGAGTTCTCGCAATTATCATCAAGGCTAATATGATAAAACTAAAAGCAATAATGGCTATGATTTTAATAACTCTATTTTCGTCGCTGGATTTTAGAAATTCACTCTTAAACCTTTCAAAACACCCAGAAATATTCATCTGTGAAAGCGGAGCAAATACATCGCTTGAAGAAATGATTCTCCTTCTATACACTGCCACTGCCGACATCAGAAGCATGAACAAGAATAGTGCAAATGTAACCGGATAAAGCCTTATCCCAAAAGGTGTATAGTTTAGCATAAGTCCTAT
>RXIJ01000119.1 GCA_004212095.1 Methanosarcinales archaeon
ATTGCCGTAGCTATCTTGTTTTTGTTTTGGCTTTAGGTTAAATATATAGTTTTCAAAGGAGTTTTGTGGCTTAATGTGGTTTTGCAGGTTAATTAGTAACAGTAACTGATATGTTACGAAGCTAATCTTCGAGTAGAGTTCCCGGGCTGTCTTTTCTTACTCCGCGGACGTCAAATTTCACTGTGTTTTTGATATGCCCATGAATTCTCTCGCATTCACCCATTAGTTTGCATGAGTCTCTGAAACGTTCTGTCTTTCAGGTTCTGGTTTCGTAGATACATGCCTACCTGCCCATGTCTTCCGTTTTTATAGTGAAATTTTAATTTTTTACTGGTTTTCATGCATTTTGAGACGCCGATCCTCCACATCTTGTTTGCCCAGTGGTTGATTTGTGATTCAAAAAAGAATCGTAACTGCCGTCAAGTCGATATTCATCGATTTCAGCCTTTATTTTTAAAAGAACAGTTATATGAGAGGTTAATTGGGGAAAGTCACCAACAAGTCCACTCGTATAAGTTATAAAGACAGGATATGTACCAATTATCGTAATATGAGCCGTGTCCATCTCGCAGTTATAATGCGGATTGAAATCGCTATGTTTAGAATATCTAGAAATCTCGAGCAGGGGTTAAATCCGGTTTTGCCTCTTTCGAGTTGGCGAACCTGGTAAGGTTCTCAGGGTCTGTATACTTTGAGTCAGGTGTTTTTATTGAAATATTAGAATATCTTGTACGATATTTCTTAAAATAAATCCTTTCAGTTTTCTTCCCCTCGCAAACAATCACATAAACTTTGCGTGGACTTCTTGTATTCTTTTTTCTGCGTTTATACCCACTCATATCAAAATATCCTATCATCACCTATGAATGGTATAGCACCATATCGTCCTGCAAGATATCCTTTTTGAATATTCTTATCTTTGCGAGGTCTAAATTCTATGAGGGAGTAAAGGCCTGTACTTCCTTTATTAGAGTTCTTTTCTGTAAACCAGATTTGATCCCTTCTGAAATTGAGCATTATTCTTATTTTGAGTGGGATCATTAAATAGCTTAATTAAAAAAACGTTCAATAGATGATGTAGTTTAGTATCTAATTCATCTACAACTAAAACTCGACCGTTGTTTAGTGAGTCAATCCAAAGACCAATTAATGAAAACAATTTTTTTGTCCCTTCAGATTCTTCTCCAAAATCAAATTCGACATAATTTTCATCACCTACTTCATTAAGAACTTTATGTATTGTCTTAATATCAATTTTCTCAAGTTTTCCTTCAATATCTGGCATCATGGTTTTTAATCGTTCTCGAATTGGAATTGGAATTTCATCCATTGGAACCACTTCAATAGAGGCAGATAGATCGTTAATTCCTAAGTCCGCTTCAATAAGAGCGTTTAAAATGAATTTTTTCATTTTTTTATCTTCATTAAGTTTCTGGATAGTATATTCAATTAATCGGGGGTGATCTGCTCCTACAATTCCCAAATTATCTTTAAACCAATCAAAAGCTTCGGAAGTCTTCTTGTAATTCAATTGAGTTGAATTTGAAAGATAAGGAATGTTATCTAAGGTTTTTTCAGAAATAAATTTTTGTTCTTTTTTATCAATAGTAAACCTATAATTATTGGTGTCACTTCTCTCAAAAATAAGTGCTCTACGGTCTTTAGGATAATAATATAAATATTCATCAATAATCTTTTCACTATTATGAGATATTCCATAAACATATTTGATATTGTTTTTAATAAAAACAACTTTGAATTTACTTGGCTTGGATAGACATTTTTTGTCGAGTTTAAAAGGAAAATAATTAATTTTAGTACCTTTTTGGAACGTATGTGCTGTCTCCACAAAAATTTTCAAAAAATTAAAAGCTAAGATAACATTGCTTTTTCCTGAAGCATTTGCCCCTATCTCTTAACAAATCTGTTTTAATTAAATTATTATCTAACGAGTTATCTGCAGAAGCTACTAAACTAAAAGTGACTTCTTCTTTAATAGAGCGAAAATTTTGTACATTAAATTCAATCAGCATTTTATCCGACCATTTAGATTAGAATGATATTTTTGTGAAAAATTCACAGATATAAGTAGCAAAGTCAAAATAGTATATAATTCTTCTGGTTTTTAAAAAATTAATTTACTGAATAATATTATTGAAATAAAAATAATACATGGCTTTCACACATTCCAATCTTCTTCCTTAAATTTATTCAATCCACCAATCGCAAAAAATATAGATATTCCTGTATATGGATTGATGAGCCTCGATATAGAAGGCGTCGCTCCTGAAAAGCCAAAATCAATATATTTTTGGCTCTCTGTGTACCATCGCGCTGCAGTGAACTTGCAACCCACCTGAAAGATTCGGAAGCATTTTATGAGTGGTCACAATGTAACCACAAGGCGGCGTAACAGTTTCTCTTCGCACAGTCCACAATTTTTCAGACTGACTCTTAACTTTTCGGATTCGCCACCAATAGAAGCCTCTAATAAAGGAATCCATCAAGGTCAAGTCGTATTCCAGGTCGAAGTTTTTATTCAGAACTTCGGTCGCATTCAGGCTGCTTTCATCTTTCGTTGTCGCAGACGGCGCAGTATTACCTCACCTAAGAATATAATCAGTGAAGCTATGATAAATGGCATTTTCGCACTGGCAGGTTCGTTTACAACTCTCACAGAGTTTGCTTTAATATCTCCAAGGAGAAGTGTTTTTGCTTCTTCAAAATTGCGAACTGAGCCATTGCACTCTCCTATATGGGCTCCCATATCTTCGTTGAATCCGATTTCCCGGTATTCAAGTGGATAGTTTGCTGCTATTTCGTACCCGGCAATGTTATAGAATCCATCCTTTTTTGGATCGATTATAGCTGTGTAGTGGTTTCCTTCTTTTGTAAAGCTCAAACGTTTGTTGTCGAAGCTCACATCCGGGACGCTCGTGGTTTTGATTGTTACTCTACTAGGTGTTCCAAGCCAGGTGTCGGGTGCTGTGATCGTGTCGCCTGCCGGGCGTGGGTCGCCTATTAGCCAGTTCACGGTCGAGGATATTAGTTTTGAGTTTGGTTCTGTGTAGAGTACACCTGCCCATCCATTGCCGTTGTCGGTACTGATAGCTGCTGTGCGCCCAAGTCCGAAGTTCCATACGGTAATTACTGGCTTTCCGATTGTTATTGCAACAAGCCTTCTGGCGCCGATTTTTGGAGTAATGTCTGATGAAGTGCTCGCTATCTGTGATTATCAGTCCAAACTGATGCAGTGTCCCCTCCTCTTCCTTTTCTTCTGGTGCTTCCGGGAGTGGTTCAAACTGGATGTTAAGTCCTTTTGTGCCGATGTATTCGTAATCTGCTCCAGCCGTTTTTGCTATATCTTCCATCTTTGTGAACGCTCTAGTGCTCTTCGGGCCCCTTTCTATCTGTCTAAAGTAAAGGATTGTTCCATCGTCTACCAGTTCTTTTGCTGCTGTTTCAATCTCGTTTTTGTTTTCTCTTATGTTTCCATCTGATAGCACGATGACAATTTTTACTCCTGACGCTTCTTTTAGCATTTCCTGCGCTGCTTTTAGCCCTTGATCCATGTTTGTTGGTCTTGTATCGCTTATAGGATAGATATTGGATATTTTCTTATTCAATATCATTTTGTTTTCAGATGTTGCGCTTAGAAAGCCAACTTCCTCGGCACTTGATCCGAATGCAATCACGCCAATCTTGGCATCGGCTCCAATGTTTCTATTGTTGACGATGCTCTGTGCAAGTGCATCGATCTGCCCTATAAATTTGATGTCTTTGTACAGTATCGCGTCTGTACTTCCTGACGCATCGATCACGATAACCACATTCCGTCCGCCTTTATACTTTGAGGGTTTTGAGAGCACAGGAAGTATCTTCTCAATGTCGCTGTTGTTGTATTCTCCGCGGTCAAAGGAATTATCACCCCCAACTACGAGCAGTGCACCGCCATTCGCTGTGTAACCTTTAAGCTTCTGTGCATGCGGGTTGAGTAATTTTGCACCCTTGTCCTCGATTATCACAACCTTGTAGTCTTCGGGTTTTGCACCATCAAGTGTTCTTGTTTCATGAAGGTCGTATAACTCTGCAAGTACTATTTTGAGTAGTGAATCGCATCCGATGTAGAGCACTCTTGGCTTTGGAGCTGCAAACACTGATTTGTAGAACACATTATTAAGTTTGAATCGGTCTTCCCCTTCTGTGGCGATTGTTGCTGTTAGTCTATGGGCGCCTTCGTTCTGTGGTGTGTATGGCAGTGGTATGATTTTCTCGTGTTCGCTCTGTGTTATTACTTCTGTATAAAGTGTGTTTCCGTCTGCTTTTACTATGAGCGTGTACGTTATATTTTC
>RXIJ01000089.1 GCA_004212095.1 Methanosarcinales archaeon
TTTGGTTTTTATCCAATAAACGGACGATCAGTTATTGTTTTCGTAAGCGTTCAAAAAAGGAGGATATCCGATGTTTCTTAAAACGGATTCGAAAGGCAAACCCAAAAGGAAGGATTATCGCAATACCGGATAACTTTAGTTCTCAAAAGACAAAAATAGTACGGGAATGTGCGAAGAAACCGGATATTGTACTTGTGTACCTTCCCTCATATTTCCCGGATCTCGAATCCAATTGAATATGTCCGAAAAGATGCAAAAAGGGAGATTTCAAAAACGTTCATAAAAAATCTGGATGTATTGGAGCGTGCAATATCAAAGATGTTCTTTGAATGTTCAAAGAAATTAAGTTACGCTAAATCATGGATTAATAAATTTGCGCCACACATTCAGAAATCCTGAATGTTTAGGTGTTTGACTATAATCAAGTGCAGAAATATAATACTGATAACCTTTGATTCTTGATTACGCAGTAATCAAGTGAATAGAAAATATGTATCAAATTTTAGTAGTGAATAGCCTCGATATATATATATATATATAGCCATAAACTTCGATAACTTCATATAGCACAGTAACTATGTAAATATTGTTTTTTAATAATATCTGGAGAATATTTAAATGAAGTTTGTTTCAAAAAAAGATGCACTTTCCGGGATATTGAACCCGTTTCGCGAGCTTGTAAAGGATTCAAAGAAGATCACGTTTATTGGTTCAGTAGGCTTCTGCACCCCTTTTGCAGAGTTGATGGCGTATGTTATCAGAGGTACTAAAGAGATGGCATATATTGCTGGTCTTGATGCTGAGCATGCAAGAGAAATCATACCTGGTACACATGGAATGCAATTAGGAGAAGAAACAGATCCTCACGCAGATACGATAGTGCTGCTTGGTGGACTTGCTATGCCAAAAATAGGTGTTGATGTAGTTGATATGAAAAAACTGATTGAAGAACTGACAGGCGGTGACGGGTTCATCATAGGCTCATGTTTTATGGGAATCTTCGAGCGATCGGGTTGGTACGAGCACATTAACTTTGATTATGTGTTAAACAGTATCATTGATAACGAACTCTGGAAGCGGTAACAACACACAACAACAAATATTGGGCATAACCTGTGATAGATCTACACACCCATACAATATTCAGTGATGGCGAACTCATACCATCAGAACTCTTGCAGCGTACAAAGGCGATGGGATACAGTGCCGTTGCCATAACAGATCACGCAGATCCAACAAATATTGAATATCTGATAAAAAGCATACAGAAAATAAAAACATTCCAGAGGCACTATGCCCTTCATATACTTGTGGGGGTGGAGTTAACATACGTGCCGCCATCACAAATATCGCAACTGGCAGCAAAAGCACGAAAAATGGGGGCAGAAATTATCGTGGTGCATGGTGAAACGATTGTAGAGCCAGTAGCAGCAGGTACAAACCACGAGGCACTGAAGTCAGACATCGACATCCTGGCACACCCTGGTTTTATAACACCAGAAGACGTTAAACTTGCAGCAGATAATGATATATTTCTTGAGCTTACCAGCCGATGTGGGCATAATTACACCAATGGATACCTTGCACGTATAGCAGCAGATTACGGTGCAAAGCTTGTGGTAAATAGCGACACACATGCACCCTGCGACCTGATGACAGAAAAAAGAGCTTTCGATATAGCAGTTGGTGCCGGGTTAACGCGAAGTAAAGCTGAACAGGTGATGAAAAACTCAAAAGAACTGGTTGACAGAGTAGCTGGATTGTAGCCGGCCACGAGTTAATTTTCATAGCACTGTGGAATTGTGACCAGTTTGCAGACATGTGACAAAAAGTCATGTACGCGTCCTTCTGCCTGAAGCCCGTTAGAATTTTCGTAATTAATCATATAAAAAAGTTGTATACCCAAAGGGTTTTTCAAAATTCTCCTTAATCTTTTTTTTCCTCTAACAGATCGACTTCTACAACTTTCAATGGCACATCTTTCAACGCCCGTCCAATCACTGATTTAGCAATACGTGAAGCATGTTCCTCGCTTTCAGCGGCAAAGACCCGCATCTCAAACAGTAATCCAACAAGAGCAGTATTTGCAGCAACAAACACACTATCAAGTTTACCGCTGCACAGAGGACATGTTGTAACTCCAACATTCACATCAACGTAATTTAGTTTGGGATTTAATCGCTTGCCAGCTTCAGAAATTGCGACTCCTCTCGCATCATTAACAGATTTCACATCTTTAACCAACCAGGCAGCTTCCAGAAGCACGTGATAATTCAACATAACAATACTTCCATAACTCATATAGTAAATAATTCTTTCCGAGACACGGCAAAGATTCCAAGTCTTGCACCAGCGTCAAGCCATGCATACCCATAGCTAAAGCACACAAGAGCATTAACAAGATCTCCTTTATTCATAAAATGCGTACCGTCTTCATAATACGACCGTGCCATTCCAAGAAAATCAACAGCTATATAACGAAGCTTTGAATCCTGGCATGGGGGTATGTGCACATCATCAAGAGCAGCTGAGAAGAGGTCACAATAGCGATTCACTTTTTCAACAATATTGGCAGTCATTGGAAAAAACAATCCTGAAATGCTTTAATGATTGAAGTGACGCATTCCTGTAAATACCAGCGATACCTCAAGCTTGTTTGCTTCTGCAATTATCTCCTTATCACGTATTGAGCCGCCAGGTGATACAATGTATCTGATACCTGCTTTCGCTGAGGAGATGATACTGTCTGGAAAAGGGAAAAAGGCATCAGATGTGAGTACGCATTCAGATAAAATTTGTTTGTAATATTCTTCTACGCCAATTTTTGGTTGTTCTGTTTCGTATCGTGTGAGCAGGTTTTCATGCGCTTTTGTAATCGCAAGTTTTTTGATTGAATCCACCCGGTTTGGTTGTCCTGCTCCCATTGCAAGCAGCGTGCAACAACCTGTTTGATATTCATATCCTATGGTTATTGCATTTGATTTCGTGTGTTTGCATGCTGCAATCGTAAACATCGCAAGATCGTATTTTTTATCCGGGAAGTTATTGCTGGTAACAGCTTCCCATTTTTCGTACAAGCCCTGATCTGCCGTTTGTTTGAGCACGCCTCCTGTTATGTAATGATAGGTATTGCTGGCAGCAGAACTTTCTTTTAACTTAGGTAGTTTCAGGAGTCGCAGATTTTTATTCTTGTGAGCTAAAAATTCCAGAGCTTCCGGTTCAAAGGCGGGTGCGAGAATCAATTCTACGAATATACCTTTAAGAAATTGTGCAGCCTCGATAGTTACAGGTTTGTTAAAACAGAGGATGCTTCCAAAAGCAGATATGGGGTCTCCCGCCAGTGCTTCTTTAAGTGCTTGAATTTGTGTTGTGCCTGTTGCAATCCCGCAGGGATTATTGTGTTTTACCATCACTGCTGCGTGTTTACTGGTGATCTGTTCAATTTCCCATATAGTCTGCAGGGCGTTATCTGCATCTATGTAGTTGTTGTAAGACATCTGCTTTCCATGAAGCTTGACTGCTTTTGGAAGAACTGTGCAAGTGGCATTCACTTCACTATAACATCTGGCTTCTTGATGCCAGTTTTCACCATAGCGAAGAATTTTCCCGTTTGTGAATTGTAAACGCAAAATGTCTTCTCCGAGTAGTGTTTTGCTCAAGTACGTGTCGATGATGCTGTCATAGTTGGCAGTGTGTCGAAAAGCTTTAACAGCAAGTTGTTGTCTCGTATTAAGTGATATGCTACCACGGTTTTGCGTCAATTCTTCTGTAACTGTAGCGTAATCATTGTAATCTGTTATCACTGTTACGTATTCATAGTTTTTTGCACCTGCTCGAAGCATCGCTGGGCCGCCAATATCAATCTGTTCGATGGCTTCTGATATTTTCACATTTTTATTGTTGATTGTTTCTTCAAAAGGGTACAGGTTTATAGCCAGAAGGTCTATAAATCGTATGCCATTTTTTTCTGCTTCCTTTATGTGTAACTGTGAATTTCTTTTAGCAAGGATGCCTCCATGAATTAGGGGATGAAGCGTCTTTACACGACCATCCATCATTTCAGGAAAACCCGTTATTTCAGAAATATCTACCACGTTGATACCTTCATCTTTTAATACAATAGAAGTTCCGCCGGTAGATATAATCTCAATGTTACTCTTTTGAAGCTCTCTACAAAAATCAACAACACCAGTTTTATCTGAAGTGCTTATCAGTGCCCGTTTCACAGGAACCACTTTTGAATCACCAGCCACGATATGTAAAAATCTATAATAAGCTTATCGGTACTGATATGCCACCAAAAAGTTATTACTACCTTCCGCATTTGGGTACAACAAATGAGAGTTTCTATGAACCTTGAGTTGAAGGATATACCAGGACAACTGGTACTCGCACTTCAACCAATCTCCGGAATCAAGGGTAATATTCTAAGCGTGGTACATCATCATGATAAGCGCACACCACGTGGCAGTATTCCTGTGCACGTAGTCTTCGAACTCGACAAGGACAAACTGGATGAGTTAATCCGGCAGCTTGAAAAAAATGGCGTGCTGGTGGCTCGTGTCGGTGAAAAGCGTTTGCATGAAAAGATGTCTGTGATGCTTATCGGGCACATTGTATATACCGATATACGCGATACCATTGGTGCGGTCGATTCGACAGGTTGTGCTGAGGTTGTTGATCTGGCTCTAAGCATGCCAGAGATTGAACAGGTTTCATCTGCTTTTATGATGATTCATGCAAGCACTAAAGAGAACCTGATGTCAGCACTCGATATTTTGCATAAAACGGCTGATAAAAAGGGACTGCTCATGCTTGAGCCTATAAAAAATACGATTTGAGGATACAACGGTGGTATAGATGAAGGATATAAAGATTTCAATCATCGGTTTTGGTGATGTTGGGCAGGGTGTGGCGCAGGTGCTGAGTCAAAAACAACAAACACTTGAGAAGCTTGGTGTGAATATCAAAGTTGTCGCTATTGCTGATTCCAGATCTTCTCTTGTAAACGCTGACGGGATCAATCTTA
>RXIJ01000090.1 GCA_004212095.1 Methanosarcinales archaeon
TGTTTCCATCTTAGAGTGAAGTTTGTATCTAAAATAGGATTTTATGTTCTTTTTTGCCCATGTAACTGTCTTTACTTCGTCTTGTCTTTGCTTCATCGCCTCTTAGTTTATCTGACTTTGCATGGCCAGGACCTGCGGTGATGGGTTTGCATCCCGGATTACGCCCTTATTTACCCTCAATTATTGGGTATCGAGCTGTCTCTGGAATTCTTCCCATATTTCTTTATCTTTACCTGTTTCGATCAATCTATCCCCGAACAAGGAATTTGCGGAAAAAAGATCCTGTCTGTCGCCTGACGCCCGAGTTTAGGATCTAGGAAACTGTACCACTGCCGGAGCACCGGCATTTTTATCATCATAACCCCATCCATGTGTGGTCTGTCACCATTTCTCGGTCGTGTTCCCGTACACCCCAGCTACGGTAGGGGTGAAAGCACCCCATTCTATCAAGTAATCTACTTGTACAATCTTATCACCGAGACGTTTAACTTTTTCGTGTTCTTCACCCAATTAGAAATCGATCAAAGACTTTATATGTAATATATTAGCAAAAAATATTTCTATTTTGACTAAAAATATTCCAGTGCTTTGTTGTGTTTGCCAGGGGTTGAAGGTTGGGTTAGGTTTTTCAAAGTTCTCTTTTGACTTTATATAGAAGCCATCGAATTAGCTTTTTGATTTAAAAGTCTATCTCTTTTTTGGGTATGACCTGATTTTGCGGGTGTGTCGCGGTCTACCAACAGTTTTATAACTATTAATAAGTATAGTGTTTAAGTGGAAGTAGTAGAGTAAATTTACATCAAAGTGATGAGGTGAAGTTGCACGCTGCCTCATAATGGAGGTATAGAAATATGGTTAAGAAAATGAAGAAAGAATCTGAAGGAGAAATTGAGGAGATAGAAGAGCTTGAAGAAAGTATTGAAGACTTCGAAGAAATAGAAGAGTTTGAGGGCTATAGCGTGGAGATAGTAGAGACTGGTGAAATCACCATACAGTGATAAATATATTTAAATGTTGGTGGATAATATGGCTGTAGAAGATAGTGTGATTGATATGATCCTTGATTCTTATCATGACTATTACAACCAGATTACAGATGACATTGTTTCAGGCGTGAGAGAAGGCGTTGAAGAGGGTGTGAAAGAAGGCGTCAGGAGAGGGGTTCTGGAGGGTTTATCCGAGAGTCTTGATCTGGGTTTCTTGAAGATCAGCAAAAAAACACCAAAAGAACTTGAAGATATCCTGAGAGCTGCGGCGGTAGATGAAGCAAGAAAACAGGTAAAACAAGCTGTAAAAAGTGAAATATGTCCGGTACTACAAGAACAACTGAGAAATCTTTGTGAAAGTGCTTTGGATGAAATTAAAGGTCATGGAATAAGAGGTAATGCTGGCACTGTTGAGGAAATCAAAAAACTTGATATTAGTGGGTTGGCAGGGAATAAAAAAGTAGAGGTTGAGCAGCGTATAAAAGAGCACCTTCCACAAAATTCCATCTTTGCTCCGTTATTCGATGAAGTGCAGAACACAATCTATGAGTGCATAGCTGAAAACGTGAGCAGTTGTGAGAAGAGAATGCAGGATGTAGCGCAGGGCAAAATCACGGTTTGAGATTAGGAGAGGTGTGAAAAGTGGGTAAAAGAGGGCAGCTTGATACAAGTATCAGAGACGCGGTAAAGAACGTGTCTAAGGAAATAGTAGAGAAATACGTACAGGAAATTGTAAAAGAAACTACTAAAAGAGTTTTGGGAAAACAGAGTGAGAAACTGAACGAGAAAGAGCTTGTAAAATTAGAGAAACGGCTCAAAAGGCTCTCTGACGAAGAGAAGCTTGAGCAGTTCGAAGAAGCTGTGGATGGGGCGTCAAGAGATATCTCGCAGGGTGAGATAAGAGACGAGGGGATGCTTGAAAAGGTCGATACCAGGCTTGCAGAGACGTTCGAAAAGAAGATTCCAGATCTTCTGCCAAAAATTATCCTGTCGCCCCTGACAAAAATAATACTCATTGCTATTGCAATTATAGCCGTTTCAATGCTTGGACTCGTCAACGATGACGGTCAATATTGGCCTGAAGCCATAATTGATGTCATCGACTCAAATCCTGCCACAGAAGGCGAGATTATCATCTTCACTGGAAGCGGCACGACAAATGATCCAGATGGTTATATCACAGCTTATAGGTGGGAATCAGACAAATATGGCTTTTTAAGCAATTCACAGAGCTTTGAAACTACCCTACCACCGGGAGAACATATAATAATCCTTCAAGTAAGAGATAACAACGGAGAGTGGTCAGAACCAGACGAAGCCTATATCGAGGTTCTGCCAATCGAACCTAAAAATCAAGCGCCAGAAGCACACATTAACTATATCGATCCCACCCCCCCAGTATACATTGGAACACCTGTAACCCTTGCAGGTCATGGCACAGACCCTGACAAAGAAGATCACATCACCGCGTATGAATGGCAGATCGAGAACGAGATCGTCAGCAAGACAGAAACATTCACCATAAGAACCCTCTCGGTTGGGACACACACAGTTCAGTTCAGAGTGAGAGATAACAACGGAGAGTGGTCAGAACCAGACGAAGCATATGTCAAGGTTCTGCCCGAAGTTGTGTAGTTATTCCAGATGTCTTCCTGAGTGTTTTAACATCCAAGTGTCTACAAGTCCAAAACAACCGGAAAGCATCATATCTCCAAACGGCACTGCAAACATCACCGGAAGCTTTGAATTTTTCATAATTTCACGATTTGGACCTGTTACAAGAATTGTTTTAATATTCTCAAATCCAACAGCTTCCTGTATGTAACAGCCATGTCCGCCATCATTAAAAACTTCTTCAAACTCAAGCTCGCCTTCTGATAAGCGTCGTGCATAGTCATCTATTTTTGATGCGGTAAGTTTTGCGGTATGATGTTCAAATAATGCCACTATGCATCCTTTCTTCACGACAGCAACAAGTGTGTGTGCGTTTCCAGCGTTGATTTGAATTGCAGGCTGCTCTGCACGCGGATCAAGCAGAGCACCACAGATTGCAGCAGCGCCAGTATCCATCACAAACGGTTTTGCACCAGATGATGTGATGGTTTGTGCCACAGCTTGCATACGATTTAAATCCGCAGGAGGTTTAATGTAGCAAAAGTCTTCAAAATGTCCACCCCTTTTCAGGATCTTTTCAAATATTTCAAACCGCCTTATTCTGTTACTTATGTGTGGTGCAAACCCGTGGTCCTGCACTGCAACAGCAATGTTTTCAGGAAGGCTTATGCCATAGAGGCTGAACAGGGCATTCAGTTGTTCGATGTTTATATCGGAAAGCTGGATCACCTCACCTTTAACCTCGTCTGTCTCCTCTATCAGTTCAACACCCATTTCAGCAACCACTTCAAGATTGTCTTTTAGTGTAAGCGCTGCTTCTGGTGTGGCATACACATGTCCACCTCCTTTTAGGTGTTTTCTCACTGCCATGTTAACACGCCCCCCGCCCATCACACAGCCCGTTAGAATAAGATTCTTATTTTTTTCACTGATTGCTTTTACCTTTTGAGCAAAGTACTGTGTTGGGGACGGGAGCACCATCTTATAACAGTTCTCAATCTTTTTTTCGCTATCATATAATAGTATGTCCTGTGTACCTAATCCAATATCAATTGCGAGTATTTTCATAAAAACATCCTCCTGATCTGTAAAGCTTCGCTTTGCAGAGACAACTCTCGATTGCGAGAAGCACTGTATAACTTCGCTTTCGCCGAAAATAACCGGCAACTCTCGATTGCGAGAAGCACTGTATAACTTCGCTTTCGCCGAAAATAACCGGCAACTCTCGCGCCGAAAATAACCGGCAACTCTCGATTGCGAGAAGCAATCGAGTGCGTTAGCAATCGAGTATTTAACTTATTTCAAGACCGTTAACAGTGATTACGTTATCGTCTTTGACCTCTCCGACAACCTGTCCTCCGACAAGTTCGACCACATTATCTGCATCATCTCTTGAAACTATTATAATAAAGCCCATACCCATGTTAAACGTTTTGTACATCTCTTCTGTATCCACATCTCCCTCTTCTTGAAGGAACTGGAATATAGGTGGTGGAGTTAAAGGATGCGTAATGTTAAATCCATACTGTGTGAGCCGATGTAGTTTAAGAAGTCCACTTCCGGTGATGTGGGCAAGACCGTGAACATCAATTTTTTTTATCAGATCAAGTATTTCGATATATATTCTGGTCGGCTCAAGCAGTTTCTCGCCAATGGTTTTTGAACTGCTGCCCGGCAGCCGGTCATGGTAGGTGTAAGTTGACTCATCGATTACTTTCCGAACAAGGCTGTATCCATTACTGTGGAGTCCACTACTTGCAAGTGCAATCAACGCATCACCGGTTTGTATCTTCTCACCGGTTATTACCTGGTGTTTTCCTGCAATGCCAAGACAGGTGCCTGCAAGGTCAAATCCTTTTACGATATCTGGCAGTGTTGCCGTTTCACCCCCTACAACAGTGATATTTGAAAGCTGTGCACCGCGCTCGAGTCCAACTCCGATCTGCTCCATTTTTCCAGGTGATGGGTAATCTATTGCAATGTAATCAGTAAAGGCAACAGGCTCGATGCCCATGGCAAGCAGATCGTTTACGTTCATAGCTATACAATCAATGCCAATGGTATCCCACTTCTTAAGTACATCTGCAATAAGGATTTTTGATCCAACTCCATCGGTTGTCATTGCAAGCACGTGCTCTCCAAAATCTATAAGCCCGGCATAATGACCAATGCTTGATAGTGGTGCGTTTGCCCCTTCCCGCTTGTAGGTTATTTTTCTGGCAAGTGCTTCGATTGCTATATTTTCTTTTGTTATATCTACTCCACTCGCTGCATAGGTAAGTTTTGCCATATCAAACCATTCATTTTATATCCATATCTATTCATCGGTACAAAAATATATCATATATAAGAGAAGGCGGTGAAACTGATCCCAATTGTAGCTTTTTTCTGGCTGCGCCGATTTTGTGGGTTGCCTCACTGTTGTCCTGGCTACTGCATAAGCAAGATTCGTATCCGCTTCAAATTGGAGAGTAACCTGAAAAATTGAAAACCCGTCTCGCATATCCAAAAATTTATATATTGTATTGACATGCCTATTATTATCCGGCAAGGCTAAAAAGAGCTGGAAAATAAAAATGGGGATGACGACCTCGTTATGCCTGTGGAAATCAAAGCATCAGTGACCTGCGAATGGATAAAGTCTAATCATAGAGGCAGGAACCTCTGAAGCTTCCGGCAAATGCTCACTAACTTAAGTGGAGGGGCCGTAGGGTAGCCTGGACCATCCTGTAAGACTGGGGGTCTTGTGACCTGAGTTCAAATCTCAGCGGCCCCACTCTTATCCATCAACCATGCGTGAAGCTGTCTATTCATCAGGTAAATCTTGTGGTTATAAAAGGGGCTCAAAACAAATACTAAAAATGTTAAAAGTGATAGATATGGACGACCTTGATGAAAGACAGATATTATTGCAAATTCGAAAGTATGCTCTTTTTAATGCTGTAAAACACGGAATGGCACCAAAGGCTGGTGCTGTGATCGGAAGACTCATTGGCTCGCACCCGGAATTGCGCTTGCATGTTAAGACGGTATCAAAATTAGTGGGTACGGTCGTGGATGAAATTTCGAGAACTGATAAAGCTTCCTGGGAGCGTGAATTGTCTGAAATTGCACCTGATTTCCTCGATGAACTCAGCGAGAAGAGAACGCCAGATAAAGGTTTACCACCTCTAGAATGTACAGATCATGTTGTTATGCGTTTTGCTCCAAATCCCAATGGCCCTGCAACACTTGGAAGTGCTCGTGGAATTGTTGTTAATTCTGAGTATGCGAAGCGATACCATGGTAGATTTATCATTCGTTTCGATGACACCGATCCAAAGACAAAACGCCCGCTTTCCGATGCTTACAACTGGTATCTTGAAGATTGCAGGTGGCTTGGAGCAGAGCCTGATGAAGTAATCATTGCATCAGATCATATAGAGATGTATTATGACTATGCACGGCAGTTGATAGAAAAAAATGCTGCATATATTTGCTTCTGCGAAAAGGATGAATTCAAAAAATATAAGGATTCTGCCGTTGCCTGCCCGCACCGGGAACAGGATGTTAGCACAACCCTCAAAAACTGGCAGGACATGCTTGATGGTAAATACGCGCCTGGAAAAGCTGTTCTTCGCATAAAAACGGATATGTCGTATAAAGACCCTGCAATTCGCGATTGGGTAGCGTTTCGAATCGTTGATGTACCCCATCCCAGACCGGAAATCGGGACCAGGTATAAAGTGTGGCCGCTGCTTGACTTTGAATCAGCTATTGAGGATCATCTTCTTGGTATTACTCATATCATTCGCGGCAAGGACCTGATTGACAGCGAACACCGCCAGCGATACATATACAAATACTTTAACTGGAATTATCCGGAAACTCTTCACTGGGGACGAGTTAAGATACATGAGTTTGGAAAACTCAGCACAAGCAGCATGGGAAAAGCAATCAAAGAAGGAAAGTATACTGGCTGGGATGACCCGCGCCTTCCAACCATACAGGCGATACGGCGAAGAGGAATACAACCAAAAGCGATATGCAAATTTTTTATCGAACTCGGTGTTGGGGAAACAGACATTGGACTGAGCATGGAAAACCTGTATGCTGAAAATCGAAAAGTAGTTGATCAAACATCCAAACGATTCTTTTTCACACCAGAGCCTGTAAAACTTGTTATCCAGGATGCACCAGCAACCGTTGCAAAGCCTATGCTGCACCCATCCCACATAAACTGGGGTAATCGGTTGATATCGGTTGCAGGTAATGTGTTAATCAGCAAGAGTGATGCAGAAAAAATAAAAGAAAATGAGCTTCTACGACTAAAAGACCTTTACAATATCAAAATACTTAAAAAAACGGATGAAGCTGTTACAGCAGAGTATGTGGGCGGCGGGATAGAAATCGTTCGAAAAAGCAGGGGAAAAATCATTCACTGGGTTGTGCCGGATGGTCCGAACATAACAATTCTGAATGTAACAGGTGAAGAAAAAGGAATTGGAGAGCGAGGTATTTCTGATTGCGTGGGAGAGGTGGTACAGTTTGAACGGTACGGATTCGTACGCATCGACTCAGTAAAAGATAATAGGGTTACAGCATATTTTGCACATAAGTAAAAGGCTCTCTCTAAAAACAACAGGTAACCTGCTTTTTTATGGATGGGATAGCGCGGATTTGAACCGCAGTCCAAGCCTCCCAAAGGCCCGAGGATCGTCCAGGCTACCCTACTATCCCAACAACGATTAGGATTCTACCATCAATAATGGCAACACCTGATATATAGTTTGTGTGATTGGTGTAGTCAATGCACTACCTCAATATTTACACCTGCATACAACGCAAGCAGAAAATACCAGCAACTGCGTAGTCAATATATTGTCTCAATGTTTGCACCAAGCTTTCTTATATGCTCAAAAAAATCAGGATAAGAAATACCAACCGATTCAGCAGTATCAATCACAGTACCACCTGCTGCAATACCAGCGAGAGTAAGTGCCATCACAATTCGATGATCATCCCAACCGCAAAGATTAGTCCCCTGAAGCTTTGAGCTTTTAAGTATTAGCTTATCAGGTTCTTCCCTCACATTTGCACCCATTTTTCCAAGTTCTGTTGCCATCGCATGCAACCGATCTGTCTCCTTGTACCGGACATGTTCAGCATTTTCAATGACAGTAACGCCACTAGCGAGAACGCCGAGTACTGCAAGAGTCGGGACAAGGTCTGGTGTCAAACCGACATCAATCGTACAACCACAGAGCTCGCTCTGTTTAACATTAACGACTCCATGTTTCTTATTCCACTTTATATCCGCACCCATCTCTTTAAGTATTGAAATAATCGCAGAATCTCCCTGTGCTGTCGGATACATGTTTTTTACGGTAACATCACCAAACAATGCACCTGCTGCAAGCAAGTATGATGCGGATGAAAAATCACCAGGCACCTGATACACAGGCACGTCAAACCGCTGGTTCCCTTTTACCATAAAAGTAAGACTTGTTCCTTCATCCACCACCACCTCCGCACCTGCAAGTTCGAGCATTTCAAGAGTAATATCAACATAAGGGCGTGACTTCAACTCACCACGAACAGCTATTTCAGTATCGTTCTCAGCAAGAGAGCAGGCTATAAGAAGTCCGGTAATAAACTGTGAACTTACCGAGCCATCGATAAAGGTCTTGCCACCACGAAGCTTGCCTCGCACCACAAGAGGTGCCATGCCATTATTACGCGTCGAAAATGCCTCTGAACCAAGACTATTCAAAGCAAGCAAGAGCGGATCATTGGGACGCTTTCGTATGGATGCATCACCATTTAATACCACAGCACCACGAACGAGTGAAGAAATAGCAGTCATTATCCGAAGAGTTGTTCCTGAATTTCCTACATCAACAACGTCATCCGGTGTAGCCACTTCTCCCTGCACACCAGCGATACGAATTGCATCACCGACATTCTCAACATCCGCTCCAAACGCACGGCAGGCATACATCGTCCTCTCTGTGTCATCTGAAACCAGGGGATTTAGCACAGTTGTGTTTTTAGCAAGCGAAGCAATCGCGATAGCTCGATGCGTATAACTCTTGGAAGGAGGTGCATCAACCATACCCTCAATCGCAGAGGGAGATATTTTCACATTCATTGTAAACTCGACTACTTTTGCGCAACTCGATTGCTAGTTATTTCCACACACTCCGTGTGCGGTTCTGCACAACTTCGTTGTGCAGTGCTTATGATTACTCATGTTACCATCTGTAGAATGATAAGAGCGTCAAGTGATGAAACCCTGCCGTCACCACTGACATCAGCAATAGCAAGGATTTGAGAATTGCAAGGGCGGCTGCCGACTGCTATTTCGAGCGCGATTGCAGCATCTTTAGAGGTGATTTGGAAATCATCGTCAAGGTCGCCTTTCAGTGGTGGTTTTCCCAATGGACGCATCAGAGGGAAATAATCAATGCTGCTTCCGCCTGGAATCTGATACGAAGCGTCGCCGATACCGTCGCTGCTGTTGTCGCTTCCTGTGTAGTCTGAGTAATAGTTGCCAACGGTTGAAGTGTTCCACTGGTTGGTGCCTGTGTCATAAGTGTTGTAGTCGGTGTTGTTGATGAGACTGTTGTAGTAAAGGATGTTGTTGCTTGAATCTTCCAGCTTGATTCCGTAGTAGTTGTTTGAAGCGGTGTTATTCGTGAGCGTGTTGTAGTTGCTCAAAGAATACAGGTAAATGCCGTAGTAGTTGTTCGAGTTAGCGGTGTTGTTCGTTAGTGTGTTGTTGCTCGAAGACCACATAGAGATGCCGTTGTTGTTCGAGTTAGCGGTGTTGTTCGTTAGTGTGTTGTTGCTCGAAGACCACATAGAGATGCCGCAGTCGTTGTTCGAAGCGGTGTTATTCGTGAGCGTGTTGTTGTTGCTCGAAGAACGCAAGTAGATGCCGTAGAAGTTGTTCGATGCAGTGTTGTTTGTGAGTGTGTTGTTGCTCGAAGAATACAGGTCGATGCCGTACCAGTTGTTCGAAGAGTTTATATTTGTAAAAGTGGAATTATCAGTTCGAAGAATGAGAAATCCATTGTTTTTCAAAGTTTCTGAACCCTTAATTGTTACATTGTTTATAGTTGAGTTGTCAGCATTACAAAGAATTAATTCTGAAAGAATTTCATTCGATAAATCAACCGGATAATTGTAGTATTTTATTGGTCTGTTGCCAGAGCCCGTGTTGTTCTCAATGACATTGCTACAGTGAGCATCTGAGGAAGCAGAGACATAAAAGTCGAAAAGGGTATTTTCCTTAGCGGTGTTATTCGTGAGTGTGTTGTTGCTCGAAGAACGCAAGTAGATGCCAATGGTGTTGTTTGAAGCGGTGTTATTCGTGAGTGTGTTGTTGCTCGAAGAACGCAAGTAGATGCCAATGGTGTTGTTTGAAGCGGTGTTATTCGTGAGTGTGTTGTTGTTGCTCAAAGAATACAGGTAGATGCCAAATACGTTGTTCGATGCAGTGTTGTTCGTGAGCGTGTTGTCGCTCGAAGAACTCAGGTAGATGCCGTAGTAGCTGTTCGAAGCGTTGTTACCGGAGATGTTGCAGTGCTGCCTGCCGTTGAGATATATTCCAGCCTTATAGTTTCCAGTCGCATTTTCCACCGTGAACCCTGAGATATTCACGTAATTTTGCTGCACATCAAAGACGTGGTCATTTGAATTCGATGCGTTCACGATGCAGTTTGCTGATCCGTTCTCTGACTGAATCGTTAAATAAGCTACAGTCACGTCAATATTCTCTTTCGTTCCAGTGTATGCATCGCGGACGATTATCGTATCGCCTTCTGAAGCGTTATTCACAGCCTGCTGTATTGTCTGATTCCCGCCTTCAGGCACACAAATCGTATCAGCGGATGCGCATCCAATGCTTATAACTGCCAGTACTGCAAAAAGAAGTGCAAACACCGATATCTTCCAAGATCTGTTTGTTTTGCTTTTCATTTCTTTCTTCTCCATTACTTTGACTATTTCTATTTATAAAATTTTCGATAATGTTCGTTGTTTTCTATGCACTCGATTGCTACGCAATCGAGAGTTGTTTTCTGCACAACGAAGTTGTGCAGTTGTTAATCTATCTCTGCAAAGCGCAAGCTTTGCAGGTGCAGATATGTAGGTTTTCCCAGTTCTTCTTTATATAACTTAATGAAGTTTTCTGTTTCAATTGTTTGCTCTCTTTCAAGTGCTTTGTTGAGAGTTTTTAATAACCCTGCCGTTTCATATTTCATGTTGTTTAATACGTTTGCTGTAGTATCTGCAGGAATAATGTGTTTTATGTACCAGTTATCGTTGTTTTTTTGTGCGATGTGTACTTCGTTGACAGTCCCGAACAGGTTATGACAGTCTCCCATTGTATCCTGGTATGCCCCTATCAGTGTGATTGCCAGGTAATAAGGTTCATCGTTTAGCTGATGGAGTTCAAGCAGTTCTTTGGTATGTGTCTGGTCGATAAACTGGTTTATTTCACCGTCCGAATCACAGGTGAGGTCTATAATCGTCCCTTTGCATGTTGGTTTTTCGTTCAGTCTGTGAATAGGTAATACTGGAAATAATTGATTAATTGCCCACGAATCCGGTATCGACTGAAATATTGAGAAATTTCCAAGATACTTGTTTGATAGGTGTTTTCCAAGCTTCTGTATTTGCTCTGATGTGTTACCCTCTTCTGAGGCAAAGGACGTGACGCACTGGCAGATTTTCCAGAACAGCGTCTCACCTTTTGATTTTTCTTCAAGTCCAAGCTTCCCAAGACTAAACAGGTTGATGAGTCTTTCTTTTAAGTAAATTGCATCATGGTAACACTCTTCATAATTTCTGATACCTATCTTGCGGTAGCAATCATGCAGTTCATGCACAATTATGGGGTCTTTTTCGTTTACAGTAACCTCATCGTATTGTTTCACATTTTTCCTGCCAGGTATATTGATTATTAACATGGAGTGGTGAGCAGCAATGGCTCTGCCGCTTTCAGAAATTATTGTTGGATAGGGAGCGTTTTCTTCATCGCAGATTGTTTTCAGAGTGCTGACAACGTTATTTGCATATTCTTGCAGTGTGTAGTTGGTACTTGAAAAGGAGGAAGTTTTACTGCTATCGTAATTAACACCAAGCCCTCCCCCAATATTGAAGTATTGAATGTTTGCACCCCCCCTCTGCAACTTTGCATAGATGCGGGCAGCTTCCTTAACTGCCTTTTGAATGTGACTAACAGCAGTTACCTGGGAGCCTATATGAAAGTGAAGCATGTTAAGGGAGGACAGCATCCCGTTATCCTTCAAGGTCTTTATTACCTCAAGTATTTCGGTTGTGTTAAGCCCGAATTTTGAATTATCACCCCCGGATGATTCCCATTTGCCGCTTCCTTTTGAATAGAGTTTTGTGCGAATTCCAATCTGCGGGATAACATTCAGTTCTTTTGCAGT
>RXIJ01000111.1 GCA_004212095.1 Methanosarcinales archaeon
ATTTCATGATGCGTTATATTAAATAGCGGAAATCCAAACACTTCCCCGAATATGATGCCAAAGAAGATGGTTGAAAGCGCTGAGTACGACAGAATAATTGCAAGTTCATGCAGCCCCCCGGATTTAACTTTTGACATAATTATCCATGAAAGGATTCCAAGAAGCACACCGTAACCGATGTCTCCAAGCATAATCCCATAAAAAAGAGGAAACGTAATAAATAGAATTAGTGAAGGATCTATTTCTTTGTATTTTGGTGTGGCAAACGTGTCTACAAGCAGCTCAAAAGGTTTTGCTATTTTTGGGTTGTCAAGTGCTATTGGCACATCTTTTACTTCTTCATCCTCAAGCTTTGACGCGTATACATTTCCAGCACCCCCTTCGATTGTTTTTTCAAAATCGTCATATTTGTCAAGTGGTACCCAGCCATCGACAACAAAAGCATGATCGCTTGTAGCGAATCTAAGCGGCGCTTCTGATTTTTGTGTTTCTATTGTAAGATACTCTTCTGATGCAAGCATAAACTCTGCATATTCCTGTTTGATCCGAACAAGTTCAGATTCAGTTTTTGCCAACTTTTCGGTCAATTCTGCTTTTGCTGCTGTCATTTCTTCGAGTACTGCCTGTGGATTACCTGTTAGTTCTAATGGTCTGATTTCTACATAAGTACTATCATTTTGCAGTATTTTGTTTATCTCATCTTCTTTTTCCTTTGCAACTGCTACTGCAATAATTTTCTTACCTTCGATTTCTCCACTGTACAGCTCATACTGGCTTGTTTCTGCTTTTATTTCATCTTCGATGTTGCTGTCAATAAAACCAACGAAGACATTTATCGACTGGTACCCGGTGTAATCTTCGAGTGACAGAGGCAGTGAAGCCAGTGGTTTTATCGTGTCTTCGATATCCTGATTCTGTTTCAATTCTGTTTCTATTTTTCGCATCAGATCATGCTGTTTTAAAACTTCCTCTTCAAGCTCTGAGAGTGTGGATTCTATCTGCGATGGAAGCTCTTTTGCTGAGATTTTTTTGTCAAAACCAGCCTCTTCCCCGCTTCCAAGCTGGTTTTCTATTGAACGTAATGTTACAAGATGTTCTGAGAATTTTGGTGCCATTGATCCTGGTTTTCCAATCTTGAAACCAGCTTCCTCTTCGTCATAGTCGATGATATGAAGAAGGTTTAGCTTGTGAAGGTTCTCTATTGTTTGATCAAGTGCATCGCTGGTACCAACGACCACTACCCGTGTCATTTTCTCAGGTTTAAGCATTAAACTATAGTCCTCTCAAATTCATTGACCAGAAAATCCACTGCATCATCCATGTTTTTCTGTGATTTTTGTCTGAAAATATCAGCATCTTTAGCTCCAGCAGAGATTATTTTCTCCTGTTCTTCTTTGATCAATTTTTTAGTACTTTCAAGTGTTTTCTTTCTATACTTATTTGATTCCTCTTTCGCAGTTTTTATGATTAAATGTGTCTGGTCATTTGCCTCTTTAATTTTTCTCTCTTTTTCCTGCACGGCATCTAAGACCATTTTGTTCACATCTTCCTCTGCTTTTTTTATCTGCGATAGTATCTCGGTTTTAGCCATTGTAATCCCTCCCATGCATGGTGTGATGAGCCTGAAATTATTCCTTGAATGGCATATCCACTATATAAACCACTCGGTTTTCAACCCTTAATTAGGCAGGTTTGTATAAATATTTGTCAAAATATTTCGTAATTGTAAGCTTTGTATGGGGTGCTATTATGAGAGTTATGTGCGGAAGGGTTCTGATATTGTTTGATCGACGATCTAATATCTTATCAAAACCAAAACGAATAAAGCTTAATAATGTATCAGTGTTTAGATACTTCCGAAGTTTTATTCTTGTTTCGCTCATGCAAAACATCACCCTTTAAATTCCAAATTTAGCGACATTGTTTGGAATTACTCTATTCTGCACAACGAAGTTGTGTAGTTTCTTGATCGAGCAACTGTGCATAAACGTTGACGAACGTGTAAGGAATCGATCCTTTGACTGCATGCGGTTATGGTCACAATGGAAACTGCTGCTATTTAACCAACACAAGTAATCAGCCTTTTTTCTCATTACTTTACTATTAATATTTCATCATTTATTTTTATTATCTTTACTTCTTTCCTATCGTCTGATATAAAAACGGGTTTTCTCGTGGTGATGGTTTTGTAGGTATCCGGGTCCATGATCTGCATAGAGGTCTTATCACTACTGATTAATATTGCTGTTTTTGCATCATCTGCCCCAGCGATTTTTTTTGCCCGTTTCATTTGTTCTTTATGCAGTGTCACTGAAAAATCGCTTAAAAGGTCTACAGCAGTGATATTTTTCCCAATCCTTATAACCTTAAGGAAGCTGTTGTTGTACTTTATTATGTCACCCTCCTTAAACCGCGGCAGTCTCAGTGCATAAGTCATACGATACACATCTCTGCCGTCTTTTCTTCCAACAAGTTTATTTGACTCAGTGATTGTAGCTGCGTACACAATGACCAGTTTTCTACAGGCGTTTTTGGCTGCTTTGTTTGAGGCAAGATAGAAGTTTGTTCCCTCTTTGAGTTTTTCTGTTCTTGTTATAAGAGCTAAACGGTCCCCCTGCTTCTTGATTCGCTCAAGCAGTTTTTGTATTATTTTGCTGCATTCCTGTACTTCTGTTCCTGTTGGAATGCGACTATCCCCCCGTAATTGAATAATAGCTTCGTAGTATCCACCTGCAATTCTATTGCACACACCACAGGTTTCAAAATGTATCTGTACCTGAAGCAGCCCGTCATAAACAACAGGTTTTCCGGATACTATCGCTTCTGCATGGATGTGAACAGGATAAATGGAATGCCCATAATGTTCAACTTCCAGTTCAATAGATGAGTTTTCAGCAAAGCTCTCAAGTTTGATGTTTTCTTTTGCTACAGCTAATACAATCTCGTTAACCGAAACTGTTTGGTTTTTACTATAAATCCACTGACCCTTTTTGCGATATGCACTGCAGACGGGACATACATGTATTGATACTGCATTCGGGTGTTGAAGTAATGATACGAATTCGTGAACCACTGGCATTTACTCAAATACTCCTTGTTTCTGCATGGAGTGCGCAGTTCGTTATATCTTGTCTTTTGTGATTGTTTGCTCTCTTCCTGCACCCAATGATATGCTGGTTATTGGTATCTTTGCTACGTTTTCTATGTATTGTATGTAGTCTCTTGCCGCATCAGGCAATTCACTATATTGCTTGATGTTAGTTATATCCTGATTCCAGCCTTCAAGTTCGGTATACTCCGGGATTACATTGGCAAGTTCGTGTGTTTGTAGTGGCGGATACTTAAGTGTTTTCCCGTTTAGTTTGTAGCCTGTGCAGATTTTGACTGGACTAAGTTTAGTCAGTACGTCCAGTTTTGTTAGGACCAGTTGTGTGTAACCATTAAGACTAATAGCTTTACGAAGCATCGGCAGGTCAAGCCATCCACACCGTCTTGGTCGCCCTGTAGTAGTACCATATTCGCCTCCATTTTCACGTATCTGATCGCCAGTTTTTCCACCAAGTTCTGTAGGAAGCGGTCCCTCCCCAACCCTTGTAATATATGCTTTTACAATACCTATAACGTTAGTCACTCTGGTTGGTCCGATGCCGAGATTTGCACATGCTGAACCAGCTATGGTACTTGAAGAAGTAACATATTTCTGGGTGCCGTGGATAACATCAAGGTAGGTACCCTGTGCACCTTCTGCAAGCACATTTTTCCCATCCTCTAAGGCGATCTGTATCTCGTAGGAGACATCTGTTATGTGAGATTTAAGGGTTTGTCCAAGTTGAATATACCTGTTTACCCAATCCCCATCTATTTTGTCTGAATCTCCACCAAGTATTGTTATTGCTTCTTTTTTTTGTGGAAGCAGCTTTTCAAGCCGTTGTTTAAATTTATGTTTATCTATTATATCTGCTAATTGTATTTCGTCTCTTGCAACCTTATCAATGTAAGCAAAACCGATGCCACGTTTGGTGGTGCCTATTTTGTGTTGTCTTGCAACTTCATTCAGTTCATCAAGCTGGATGTGGTAGGGCATTATTATGCTGGTTTTTGCATCAATGCCAAGTTTTTCTGGTGTTACTTTGATATTGCTCCTGGCAAGTTTGTCAATTTCACTTACAATTATCTCAGGGTTCATCACTGTTCCAGGCCCAACCAGCAGTCTTGATTGTGAGAGTATGCCTGATGGTATAATATGCAGCTTGAATTTTTTTCCTTCTGCAATAATGGTGTGACCTGCATTATCTCCCCCTTGAAATCGTACTACTATCTGGTAGTCAGTTGATAAAAGGTCTACAATCTTGCCTTTGCCTTCGTCTCCGAACTGGCTGCCAGTAATGATGGTGAACATACGAGTGTTGTTGTGTTTGTTATCATTGATAATAGTTTGTGAACTGCACAACTCGACTACTTCGTAGTCGAGAGTTACCAGTATTTCTGCGAAAGCGAAGTTGTACGGTGCTTCTCGCAATCGAAAATTATGCAGTTGATAGTTATTTGGGAATCGCCGTCAATGTCGCCTTTATTTCCAGATTTAATGTCAGAACCTTCAAATCACAGAAAACAAAAAAAGAGAAGAGAAACAACGTTAGCCCGGCAGTTGGATAGTAGAACAATAGAGTATTTTGATTTACCGTATCTTTACACGCCAATCAAAACTTGAAATGGACTCCATTTCCTTAGTGGATTGTACTAACACCGTGTCTTCTATTAATTTCCTTCTATCACTCTCATTT
>RXIJ01000112.1 GCA_004212095.1 Methanosarcinales archaeon
AATAATATCTTTGATGACCTGTGTTGTACTTACCACGTTTGATTATATCTTTACCTTCTTCTTTTAGATAATACTTACACTTCTCATTTTGGCATATTACTTTGATTTCTCCACGGGGCCGAACCATATTTATCACAAATGTAGCATATGATTCTAAAGTATATTAAGTATCGTAATTTAGGACATTGCCTATTTTAGTGATGTTATCATAAAGTGCATCCATAAATTAGTAGACTTATTCGTTGTAATTTAAATCAGTTGTATCTTTCAATATGGAATTTGGCAACCTTATTTTGACTAATTTATTTTTACTTTCAAAAAACAGTGTTCTCAGGACTAATATGTGTAACTACTCACCTTTAGGAAGCATTAATTTTTTGAATTTCGCTTTCTGAAGACTGCCCAAACCTTTTCTTTATCATTTCCATAAATATCTGTCCTCTTTTATTTAATGTTTCATAAACACTCAAAATCACTTCAAAGAATTCAGCACCTTTCCATGTCCTTCTGCCACCACCAATTTTACGATAAAGTACACTCTAACGGATTGCACGCTCTGCGTCATTATTGTGTCATGGCACATCCTCAAACTCCATGAACGTAAAATAGCATATCATGTCGCTTTCGAAGTTCCTTTGATATTCTGTGATAGTGAAACTCGTGGTGGTTGGGTGCCTTCTAAAACGTGAGTTGTTACTTTTTATCTTACCAGCAGAGACTTTCCTGTCATTTCACCTGGCTTTTCGATGTTAAGCAGATCAAGAATGGTTGGGGCAACATCTGCAAGAATGCCAGTATGCAATTGATATTTCTTCCCTGACACAAGCGTCAACGACACTGGATTGCAGGTGTGTGCTGTATAGTGTTTTCCGGAAGATTCGATCATTTGCTCTGCATTCCCATGGTCTGCCGTAAGTATCATTGTGCTGCTGGTCATGTCAATCGCATCCATTAATCTGGCGATACAGAGGTCTACCGTTTCAACAGCTTTCACTGCTGCCTGAAAATTACCAGTATGGCCAACCATATCACAGTTTGCATAGTTTAGAATAATCACATCATACTGTTGTGATTTTATCGCCTCTACTACCTTTTCTGTAATTTCATACGCGCTCATCCCCGGCTTTTTGTCATAAGTTGAAACCTTTGGTGATTGCACTAATATACGATCTTCGCCAGGCACTGGCGTCTCCTTTCCACCATTAAAAAAGAAGGTAACGTGAGCGTATTTTTCTGTCTCTGCAATCCGAAGCTGGGTGAGATTGTGTTCTGATATAACCTTTGCAAGTGTATTTTCAATATCCTGTCGAGGAAAAGCAGTTGGTATCCTGAAACCTTCATCGTATTCAGTCATACCCACAAAGAATACCGGTTTATATTCCCGCTCAAAGTGGGTGAAATCCTTCTTTATAAACGCTATTGTTATCTGGCGAGCCCGGTCAGCGCGAAAGTTAAAAAACAGTATGGAGTCGTTATCGCTAATAGTAGCTACAGGTTTACTATTTGTTGTGATAATAGTTGGCGTTACAAATTCATCAGTTTCACCAGTATCATAAGCATGCTGAATTGCTTCACTTGAATTTTTTGCATACCTTCCGATGCCTCTTGCCATTGCATCATAAGCTTTTTTTATTCGCTCCCATCGGTTATCTCGATCCATTGCATAGTACCTACCGGATATGGTAGCAATCTTTCCAACAGAGCGATGTGTGTATTCTTCAAGCTCTTCAAGGTATTTGTATGCTGTTTCAGGTCCGACATCTCGTCCATCGAGAAATGCGTGGATGTATACTTCTGTTAAACCATACTCTTGTGCAAGATCAAGTAATGCATAAAGGTGTGTGTTGTGACTATGTACGCCACCATCTGAAACAAGTCCTATGATGTGGAGGCTTGTGCCATGTTGTTTTGCATTATTTAAAGCAGATATTATCGTTTTATTTTGATAGAAACTACCGTCTTTTATTGCTTTGTTAATTCGTGTCAGATCCTGGTATACGATTCGACCTGCACCAAGGTTCAGGTGCCCGACTTCTGAATTACCCATCTGTCCTTTTGGAAGCCCTACTGCCTCTTCTGCTGCTTTTAGTGTAGTAGTGGGGTAATGTGAGAATATCGCGTCAAGTGTTGGGGTACTGGCAGCTTGTATAGCATTTCCCTCTGCATGCTTGCTAATTCCAAAGCCATCTATTATGGTTAGAAGAATGGTATGTTTTCCCATAAGAATTAGTTAATGTTTCGCCTGCTCCAAAGCTTTTTTTGTCACTTTAATAGCACAGAGTTCACCACACATTGAACACACATCGGTGCGTTCACTTCTGCTGTGAATCTGCACAGCTTTCTCTTTATCAATGGCAAGTTCAAACTGATGCTTCCAGTCAAAACTCTTTCGTGCTTTTGCCATTTCTTCATCGGCAATTCTTGCCCTCTCTTTCTGGCCATTCTTAACAAGGTCTACTGCATGAGCTGCAATCTTCGTAACAGTTGCACCATCTCGAATATCCTCTATCGTCGGGAGTGCGAGATGCTCGGCTGGTGTTGTCATGCAGAGAAAGTCAGCACCATACATGCCGGCAATTGCTCCCCCAATAGCAGCGGTGATGTGGTCATACCCGGGTGCAATATCTGTTACAACAGGACCAAGTAAGTAAAGTGGAGAACCCTTGCATAAGTGTTTCATCGCTTTAACACTGGTTTCAATTTCGTTTAGAGGTACGTGTCCCGGACCTTCAACCATGCACTGGACATCGGCTTTGTGGCATCTTTCAACCAGTTCACCAAGTGCGATGAATTCAGTGTATTCACATCTGTCGCTTGAGTCGTGTATACACCCGGGACGCATACCATCTCCAAGACTTAACGTAACATCGTATTCTGCTGCAATTTCAAGAAGGTAATCAAATTCAGCATAAAATGGGTTTTCTCTACCATGTTCCAGCATCCATTCAATCGTGAGTGCACCACCGCGGCTTACCACATCAAGTATGCGTTCCCCGGATTTAAGATGCTTTAAACTATCGTTGTTAACTCCACAATGAACTGTTACAAAATCTATACCATCTTCGCAGTGTTTGCGTACCATGTTGAACATGTCATCTGACGATATGTTTGCTACCGATGTGCGCTCATATACCTGGTAGATGGGAACGCTTCCAACTGGTGCATCCACTGTTTTTAGTATAATCTTGCGGATATGGTCAAGGTCTCCACCTGTTGAAAGATCCATTACGGTGTCAGCACCATACCTTAATGCAGCCCTCCCCTTTTTGATTTCATCCTCAATCTCGATCAAATCTGCTGAGGTTCCGATATTGGCGTTTACCTTTGTTCTTAGCATGCTGCCAACGCCAAGTGGTTTGATACGTTTGCAGTTGTTTTGCACAATAACGAGATGGCCCTTAAGCAGGAGATTCCTCACTGTATCAATATCCAGTCCCTCGTTTTCTGCAACAGAACGAATCTCTTCTGTAGCAGCACTGCGTGCACGTTTAAGTAATGTCATAAAACAACAAAACTATTAACGAAGCAACAACATATATATGTTTCACAATATCTGTATGACTGTATGGCTACTTTTCAGGAATACTATAATATCTTTGATTGTTGCACGCAGCTTATTGGGGGCGCCTATAAATGACTCGAATTCTTCTCACTAATGATGATGGTGTGTATGCTGCTGGCTTGCGGGCTGCGTATGATGCACTCAACAGGCTTGGAGAGGTTGTAGTCTCTGCACCGGCACAACAGAAAAGTGGTGTTGGCAGATCAATATCAATCTTTGAGCCGCTTCGCGTATCACATACGAAAATAGGTGGTTTTGATGTCCCTGGTGGTTTTAACGCTCATGCTGTTAAAGGAACTCCAACGCAGTCTCCGGATGTGTGCACACCAATGCAGCAACGTAGTTTTGATGCTCATGCTGTTGGAGGAACTCCAACAGACGCAGTGATTATCGGTATTTTTTCCATTATGAAGTGCCTGCCAGATCTTGTAGTATCCGGGTTTAACATCGGCGAGAATATCAGCACTGATGCTGTTACAACATCCGGAACCATTGGTGCTGCACTCGAAGCTTCAAGTTATGGCGTGCCATCTATTGCAGTATCGATCCAGGTAATAGATGAAGGGGACAAGTTTGATGACCTGCGTAATTATCACTATGATTTTGATGAGGGGGTAAAAATCCTTAACAAGATAGCAAAACGTGTCTTGTCTTACGGTCTTCCGGATGGTGTTGACCTGTTAAATATTAATCTTCCGCGTCATGCAACCGTTGATACACCAATCGAGATTACACGATTATCGCGCAAGATATTTAATACAGGCGTTAATGAACGACACGATCCAAGAGGTCGCCCATATTACTGGATCGATGGTGACCTAATTTTGGAAGATGACGCTGGGACTGATATTCATGCAGTATTTAGTTCCGGGCATGTGTCTGTAACACCACTCAGTCTTGATGCAACTTCAAAAGTGAACACCAAAGAACTTGAAAAATATATACAATGAGTATTTATTTTGCTTCAAAAATTTTCCATTTACACACTCGTTTTTGCCATAATGGCACTGTCAGATGCAGCAATTCCAATACTTCCTGAGCTTTCAAAGGGTGAAAGTGTTGTATCAAGTCTAATCTTTTCAGCCTATTTCACAGGTGCCCTTGTTGCCATGCTTCCTTCCGGCATTCTTACAGACCATTATGGCAACAACCGGTTCATCCTCTTAGCAGCAGTACTTACCACTATATCAGGATTGATCCTTATTATTTCAGA
>RXIJ01000037.1 GCA_004212095.1 Methanosarcinales archaeon
CACTGGCTTCAAACATAAATGCGGCAATCTACCCCTTACTTTTTACCTTTGCATTGATTGTGGTCGTAGCGGGAATAGAAGCCTTATAGTGCTGAAAAGCGAAACTTAAAATGGTTTCTGGTTTAAATAGTGCTTAGTCATATTATGTAATGACCTTAGTAGCTGCACATAATTAATCCAAACAAATTAATTTTTTCGTGGACAAATCTTGTAATCCCATTTGCCATGAAAATCATCTCTTTCGATGTCCACTCCAGCCCATCTATTTGTCCTTTTCATCCAAACTCTACTCTTATTTTCAATCCTTTTGTGGCTGTAGTGCTTCCTATTAACTTTACCATAACCTCATGGCTTACCAATGGTCTTTTTTGAAGCAAAACTTTCCACAATTTGCAATCGTTGATATGCCACCCCACTCCATTGCTTTTATTTCTCCCGCGGCTCATATACAACGCGTTCTCTCGTCTATAGTTTTCTTTAGTAGCTCGTATTTACTTCTGCTGGTTTCTATGCGTTCAGGTTATTCGTGTGCGGTTACTTAGATTATAATTCCAGAAGAAATCTGCAAAAAATCGAAAATTGTCATAGATGACACTGTGGAGATATCATATAAATATAAAAAGCTGTTGATAGAAAAAAATCGATGAAAACTGGGAAAAAGTCATGAAAGAAACGAAGGGGGCATGGAGCGAGCACCCAGTGTTCAAAAAAATGGATGATGCAATTGAAATAGTGAACTGGGTGTATGGGGAGGAATGAAGTATTCTTACGAGGAAGAAAAGACCATTCAAGGTTTAGATATTATAACGATTGAATGGGCACATAAGAAGTATAGAAGACTTTAAATGCAAAATGCAGCAAATAAGGATGCACCAACAGTTTAATCAAGAGTGACAAGGCTTAGGCTTTCATCCAAGGTAACTCACAAGTAATGGCTCTCTTTAGGAAGTGATAAATTATGAACGAAGGCATTAACCAAATTTTTGGTGAGATTATTCGAATAGACAGTGTGAACACATATCTTGTCAAAGTACCATCAGAATCTTCTTTTGAACTTGGTCTTGGCGAGTTTGTGGGGGTTGACAGTGGTGATGGGATGGTGGTCTGCGTTATAAAAGGGGTGCAGCGATCGATTCCGGAAGAATTGGCCACACTAATATCCTTTGAACAGGAATTAAAATACCTTCCGTATAACACAGACTTTAAAAGCAGCTATTATATTGTGTTCGGGCTTGGTGTGCTGTCTGATAATACTAAATACAGGATTCGCATAGCACCACAGATACGAGCTCCTGTCAAACGCTTAAATAAAGAGACAATCAGAAAATTCCATCTGAAAGACAATAAACCAAATATCTCTTATTTCAATCAGTATCGTGAAACACTTGGAGATTGCACATTGCTTGCAATTAGTGATGAATTAATGCTTATGCTGCCTGAAGCAAGCAACATGCTTCTAATTGTCAAAAAATACATTGGAGGGAGTGGAAAACTATGACTGTAATTGGCACTGTATTAACTCATTCAAAGGACGATTTTACTTTTATCACGAAGTGCCCATTCAAGGTTGGAGAGTTTGTCTGCTATCTAATGAACCGCAACCACATACTTTCCCGGGTAAGATATACAGAACCGTTAAACGATTACCCAGTAGAGTTTCTATTTGATGCGGTAATAGGTGCTTCTGATCTTGCTGCTTTTTATGGACTTGATAACAACGACTACCAGTACTATCGCGTGTCTGCTGCTGTTGTGGGATATTTTAATCGAACATTTAATGAGTTCATTAATCCGCGTGTAAAACCCCTGTCTGGCACGAAAATTGAACTGGCTGATGCACAAATCCTGTCTGATGTAAACCGGGTATCCAGAGGAGATGTTGGCTCAGCACACATTGGTACAATCATGAGTACAAACTCTGATGCAGTGCTTTCTGTTCGTGAGATGGTAAGTCAGCATCTCTCAGTCATTGCTGCAACCGGTGCAGGCAAATCCTACACGGTGGGAGTAATCGTTGAGGAGTTAATGTCAAAGAACAACATGGCATCTGTGCTGATCTTTGACCCGCATGGTGAATACAATGTACTGAGTGATATCCAGAACAATCCTTCATTATGTGATGACGATTATCGACCGAAAGTTAAAATCGTGAAATCAGATCAAATAAAAATCAGGGTTAGTGATCTTAGAGTTGCAGACTTTATCAGCATCATGGATGACGGCAGCATGACTGAGAAAATGAAAAGACTTTTCAAAAAAGGCTATGACAAGCTTAAAAAAGACGATAAAAAAAAGATTCGAAATTTCACCAAAAACGAACTTCAGGAAACCATTGAAAGCCTGCGGGATGGAAAAAACGAATCGACCATCGACGGGATACTCTGGCGATACGGCAGAGTAACAGATGAAAAAATGTTTGATGACTACCAGGGCATACCACTCCGTGACTACTTCCAGCCAGGGCAGCTTACAATCATCGATGTGTCAGACATCGGAGGATGGAAACAGCAGTTAATAGCAGATATACTTCTTCGCCGCCTGTTTGATGCACGAAAAGGTACAGACAACGAATACTACAGCGAATACCAGCATCCTGACATGTACATCCCGTATCCAACGTTTATCATACTCGAAGAAGCACATAGATTTGCCCCGCAGGCAGGAGAAGCAAAATCAAAGAACACGCTTAAAACTATCCTGTCAGAGGGACGCAAATTTGGCATTGGCATAGCGATGGTAACCCAGCGTCCAAGTAAGCTTGATTCCGACTCACTTTCACAATGTATGACCCAGATTACTATGCGAATTATTAACCCAACAGATCAGAAACAGATAGAGCAGAGCATAGAATCAGTAAGTAGAGACCTAATAGAAGAACTGCCTTCACTTGCAAGGGGGCAGGCTATCATAAGTGGGGTAGCAATCAACACGCCAGTAACTGTAAATATCAGAAGTCGCTGTACAGCCCAGATACGTGGTCAGAGTAAGGATGCACCGGGGATATGGCGAGAGTACAAACCGGAACAGGAGAATAACATCATAATAACAGCACCGAGCCACAAGCTCGATGTTGGGGTATGAATTCAATAGACTATAACTTCCGGATACTTGGATTGCTAAAAAAATAGAGTTGTGTGTTAAGTTTTTGCTCACCGAAAAAGTATCACTTGTACCATCCAAAGAGCCTCAAGCACCTGCTTACTAGGAGGATAGGAGAGCACTCTCCATAAAAAATATACCTGCTGCACTTCCGGACGATCTACGTAATATCGTGGATATAATCTCAAAAAACAGTGGGAGAATGACCCAGAAAGAACTGCGAAAACATCTTTGCATCTCAGATGCAAAGACAAGCCTTATGATAAGCGATATTGAAGATAGAGGCACTATAAATAAGATAAAAAAAGGAAGATGAAATATTCTGATTTTAAACAGATAAACGCAGTTTATGTTGAGTCATGCTTAACCGAACGCCGATGCAACCATTATCTGTCAATCTCAAGGAGCCTGTATATCTTGTTCATTTGAAGGTTGTTTTGAAGAAGTTTTGCGAGGTTTGCGTAAGGGTCTTGTGATTGTGTTATGGGGGTGTGCGGCTGGTTTTTTTGCTTGTGAAGGTACTTGAGTAGTGCGTTTGTGATATCTACATTTTCGAATAGTCCGTGCAGGTAGGTGCCGATTACGAGTCCGTTTTTGCTTGTGCAGCCGTCGTCTGTGAATGCTGGTTGTTCGTTGCTCACCGTTGTTCCCATGTGAATTTCGTAGCCTTTGACTCTTATTCCTTTGAGTCTCCCGAGTATTGGTCCATTTGCTGTTACTGTTTTGGTGACCTGTTTTGTGTATTTGTGGTACTCCTCAAAGGTTGTGTGAGCATTGATGAGATTTAGTCCGTTTATCGTGACGTCTGTTTGTGTTGTGCTTTCGATTGATTTATCTGTGATGGTTTTTCCAAGCATCTGGTAGCCTCCGCAGATTCCGATTATTGGTGTGCCTGTTTTTGCGTACTCTTTTATCCGGAGGTCCATTTTGTGTTTTTGAAGTTCTCGAAGGTCGTCTATGGTGTTTTTGGTGCCTGGTATAATTATTGCATCCGGGTTCTTAAGCTGCTGGTATGGTTCGATGTAGTTTACTATTGCATGCTCTTCCAATGGTTCGAAGTCTGTGAAGTTTGAGATGTGTGGGAGGCGTATGACTATAATTGTTATGTTGTGGTTGTGCTTCACTGCTTGCTTGTCTTTTATCGAGACTGAATCTTCAGAAGGTATACTGAGTTTTGTGTAAGGTAGTACGCCAAGTACCGGGATGCTTGTAAGTTTTTCAAGCATTTCTATTCCCGGCTGTAATAGTTTCAAATCACCCCTGAATTTATTTATTATGGTTCCTTTTATCAGTGGTTTTATGTCGTTTGGTAGTAGTTGTATTGTGCCGTGTATACTTGCGAAGACACCGCCGCGTTCAATGTCGCCAGCAAGTATTATTGGCGGTTTTATTGCACGGGCTGTGCCAATGTTCACGATATCGCGGTCGTACAGGTTTATTTCCGCAGCACCGCCCGCACCCTCTATTATTATAAAGTCATGTTTTTGGCTCAGTCGCGTGTAGGCATCTTTTACGATGCGTGTCATGGTGTGAATGCTGTCGTAGTAGTCGCCTGCAGTCTTGTCAGCATATATTTTTCCAAGTACGATCACCTGACTTGTTTTGTCGCCTCTTGGTTTCAAAAGCACCGGATTCATGTCAGCGGTTGGTTCTATGCCTGCCGCGCGCGCTTGCACCGCCTGTGCCATGCCAATTTCGCTACCGTCTCTTGTTATCCATGAGTTCAAGCTCATATTCTGTGCCTTAAACGGTGCGACGCTGTAGCCCTGTTCTGCAAGTATGCGGCAGATACCCGCTGTTATGATGCTTTTGCCGACGTGGGAACTTGTCCCGAGTATCATCAATGGTTTTGCCATAGTTATTCTCTCTATAGAAAAATCTCTTTCATCTATATCAATGGTTGGTAATAAATTATTATTTGTGAGTTACCCTAACCGTCTGGCACATAAATCATACCTCCACCCTTCATCTCGTAGATCGTCCAAACTGTGCCAATAATATCCTCTTCAACCATGGTCTCGCTCATGTTAAGCGTCTTTATCTCTTGCCCGCTCTTGACGATGACCTCCATTGTTGGCTCTCCCATGCTCTTAACGATCGTTACATCCTGGTCTGGTGTGATCAGTTCTGGCAGGTGGTACGAGGTTACAAGCGCAACAAGGATCGCAACAGCAAAGACCATTGCCACGTCTTGAAAAGGAGAACAAAGGTGAAATACATCTCATGGCGAGAGCCTTACCACTGATAAAACTGAATGTAGTAGGATGAATTGGCTTCCCGATGGCTCAGGGGCGTTTCACCTGATCGTCCATTCGTTGGAGAGTGTGCACTCGCCATAAGCATTATACAGGTGCGTGTTGCACGCACAGCTTCCTTGCGTGTGTCGATTGCACTCGTTAATACGCTTAAGTACATCATAATAACTATAAAATTTGTGTTAATACATACAAACTTGATTAGACGCACCATTTCCATGATGGCATATATAGCTATCGTTACTCACGGCTTTGGGACAATGAAGCTGTCAAATTACTTTAAAAGTTCCGGTTTCTAATTCGACAGTCTCTAAATCGAACATGCAAATGTTTAAAGCATATCAAAACAATCGCACATAATTAATGATAGTAAATTTTAGTGTAACACACATAGAATCGAAAACATACATGTCACAGGAAGAACTCAGAAAGTATCGAAATATTAATATTAACTATGATATTAATCTTAGAAATCCTTCGGTATCCACGATGCAAACACCATTTGGTAAGAGTGCAACCATCAAAGTTGAATACGCCCTCTCTATAAACTATCTAAATCCAAGCATTGGTCAGATTCGCTTCGAGGGTAGCGCTAACTACTACACAAAAGAAGATATGGACGATATTAAAAAACAGTGGGATTCGGGAAGTGCACCCATAGAGGTCCAAAACGAGATTGCAAACACCACTGTATTAAACCTTGCCCCACTTGCAATCAGTATATCAAAAAGTATGGGACTGCCGCCTGCTATACCAATACCAACCATCAACTTTGAAAAACACAAGCAAAAACAGACAGAAGCCCCTCAAAACTACTACGTATAATAAATAACAGAACATGCTTCATTTTTATCATGAATAATAATAAACCTACTCCTATCGGAACGCTTCCAAAAATCCTGTTTTTAATCGCTATTATTTTGTTTTTTGGTGTTGGTACGCTCTCACGTTTTGTAGTTGATTATAAGTGGTTTGAATCGATTGGCTATTCACAGGTATTTATTGTTACCTTTACAACCCGACTTATACTATTTGCCATAGGGTTCTTATTGTGCATCGGTGTATTGTTTTTTGTATGGAATCGGTTTAAGAAAGTCATTCTTGCAACAACTACCACATTTACACCTATCTGGGCAACATGGGAGCAGGTACCAAAAGAATATATTGATGTCACTCCGGAGACTTCAACAAAAACAGTGATTAAATCCATCGAAACAAAGATTGGCATTGCTTTTTTGATTGTCTCCCTATTTGCAGGCTTGAATTTGTCAAGCAAGTGGAGCACAGTACTCATGTATTTTAATAAGAGTCTGTTTGGAAGTATTGACCCTGTTTTTGGAAAAGATATTGGATTTTATGTTTTCTCCTTGCCATTTTTCCATGCTGTGCTGAACTATCTCCTTGGGTTGTTTGTTCTTGTCAGCCTGCTATTAGTTCTTGCATATTTATCATTTAACTGGCAGCTGGTTACCAAGCTGGTGCCTTTAAACCTGCGATTACCTCTAATGTTCGTTTTTTTCCTCCTCGCAGTTAAAGCATATCTTTTACGCTTCAGTATACTCTACAGTACCACTGGTGTTGTATACGGTGCAGGATATGTAGATGTGAATATCAACCAGTATATTCCATTGATTATTAGCCTGATATTCCTTGCAGCAGGAATTACTATTGCAGTGCTCCCATTAGTATCCAGTAAAGGACTATCAACAAAGATGCCAATTGCTGCTGTAATGTTAATCATTGTTGTTTCCTTTGTGGGAGGTGGAGCAGCATGGTTCATGCAGGAGTTTAAAGTTTCACCAAACGAGATTGTTTTAGAAGAGCCATTCATTGAGTATAACATTGATCTAACCAACAAAGCATACGGATTAACAGATATTAAAGAACAAATATATCCTATATCATATAATCTTACCACTGACGACATCAGTGACTCACCTACCATTAATAATGTTCGATTATGGGACCATCAGCCGCTTCTAACTACTTTCCAGCAGCGACAGGAGATTAGAACCTATTACGGCTTCGATGATGTTGTGGTTGACCGATACCATATTAACGGTGAGCTAACACAAGTGTGGATGTCCCTTAGAGAAATCCTTCCTGGTAGACTGCAGGGTGCTGCAGACACGTGGATCAATAAACACCTGATATACACCCATGGCATTGGTGTCGTCGTAGCCCCAGTAAACGATGTAGACAATCAGGGGCTCCCGAGGATGATTATCAAAGACATCCCTCCAAAAGTAGAAACTAATGATATAGTCATCACACAACCACGAATCTACTATGGAAAGCAGACCAACCATTATATCATAACCAACACCAACCGTGAAGAATTTGACTATCCGGAAGGTGACCAAAATAAGTACACGACATATCATGGAACAGGTGGTATCCCTCTTACGGCAACAAACAAAATGTTCTTAAGCCTTGCACTTGGAGAAATCAAGCTGTACACTTCAGAATACATTACAGAAAACAGTAAGCTTCACCTGTATCGAAACATTAACGAGAGAGTTGGGAAAGTTACACCATACTTGTTATTTGACAGTGTTCCACATGCTTTCATATCAGATGACGGCAGAATTTACTGGATGTTAAGCGGTTTTACAACATCGAATAGATACCCCTACGCAGAGCCAACCCTGTTTAAAGGTAAGCGATTCAACTACATATCTGATTCAGTCAAAGCGGTAATTGACACCTATAATGGAACAATCACCTATTACGTTATAAAAGATGATCCAATCCTCCAGGCTTATGCCAAAATATACCCTGAAATCTTCAAACCAATTGATGCGATGCCAGAAGATGTAAAAGCACATCTTCGCTATTCTGAGGATCTTTTTAACATCCAGACCAGGATATATAGAACCTACCACATGAAAACACCAGAGGTATTCTATAATAAGGAAGATCTCTGGGAAGTACCCACTGAAAAATATGAAGCGTCAGTAGTTAGTGTTCAGCCTTATAATGTTCTTTTCCAGCTAAACGGTAAACTGAGCTTTGTAACCATGCTGCCATTTACACCAGTTAATCGGGACAACATGATCTCATGGATGGCAGTAAAACAAGATCTTCCTGACTATGGTGAAATTACTGTTTTCAAGTTCACCAAGGAAGAGCAAATTTATGGACCTTCGCAGATTGAAGCACGTATCGATCAGGATGAGGATATTTCAAAGGACCTTACACTGTGGGGACAGAGTGGCTCACGGGTGATCAGAGGTAACCTGCTGGTTATACCATTTAAAGATTCAATTTTGTACATAGAACCGCTATACCTTGCAGCCGAAACAGGAAGCATCCCAGAACTCAAACGAGTAATCGTCTTCTATAATAATAGCGTTGCCATGGAAGAAACACTTGAGCAAGCTTTAAACAAGGTGCTTGGATACAAGAAAATAACCCTTCCAGCAGAAATATCCGTATCAGAATACACAGGTATGAATGAACTCCTTGAGCAAACCATTAAGCATTACGAGGTTGCGACAGATGCGCTTACGAATCAGGATCTTGAGACGTATGGCCGAGAGATGAAGACCGTGGATAAACTTCTGCAGGAGCTAAAAAAACAGATAGAAGAAGACTGAGAAGGTTAAACAATATTTTTGGTATTTGTGTTTGCAGAGGTAATAACTTCTGCTATACCCTTATCTGGTGTCGATTTTTGGCACATCTTTGAAACACAAGTACTGCACACAACGTGAGGTTAAATGAGCGATGTGAAATTAACATCATGCCTTTTCAATAAAGTAGAGCTTTAAACGATATCCTACCATCACTTTCTTCATTATAATCCCATATATCTAATTTACAAGTCTTGTTAAAATTCTTGCTTTTGCACTTAATATTTTCTTTATTTAGCTAGTCCATTTTGAATATAATTCCGCTCTCTAACTCGGTTTATTCACGTAAGTTAAGTTCACTTTGTGATACAACCGCTCCTCCCCCTTATTTTTCCATGGTTTTTGGAATTTTTTTTCCGCATCTTCAGCCATGTCAACGCATCTATCTTTTATTATATCTATTCCCCTTAATAAATTTTTTAAATCTCCGGAGCTGCACATCAATTGGTATTGTGGTTGAAATATTGGGATCTCCCTCCTATTCAAACCTAAAGCGGCATCCGCAAGATTTAAATCAACAATAACTTCAAAACAGCGTCAACACCAGATGACATGACATTCTTAGAGCCCCGGAAACATTTTATACTGTTTTCTCCATTTTTAACGTATAGGAAATTATAAACGCAACAACGTTCTCTTGCTATTGAAATTCGATACATGTTTTGCTGCACTCGATTGCTTCGCAATCGAGAATCAAGAGTTACTAGTTATTTTTATACACGTGGTGTGTGGTTCTGCACAACGAAGTTGTACGGTGCTTGCGTAATCGAGAATCAAGAGTTTGTCGGCAATTCCACACAACGAAGTTGTACGGTGCTTGCGTAATCGAGAATCAAGAGTTACTAGTTATTTTTATACACGTGGTGTGTGGTTCTGCACAACGAAGTTGTACGGTGCTTGCGTAATCGAGATTCAAGAGTTTGTCGGCAATTCCACACAACGAAGTTGTACGGTGCTTGCGTAATCGATATTCAAGAGTTACTAGTTATTTTTATACACGTGGTGTGTGGTTCTGCACAACGAGAAGTTGTACGGTGCTTGCTTAATCGAGAATCAAGAGTTACTAGTTATTTTTATACACGTGGTGTGTGGTTCTGCACAACGAAGTTGTGCAGTTTTTAAAGATTATGTGCGTTATATTTATGGTGAGTGAAAAATGGAACTAAACTATTAGTACAGAGCAAAACTCGGTAGGGTAGTTGATGGCGATACGATGGACGTGGTCATAGACCTCGGATTTTACGTGGAGTTGCGAGAACGGGTGCGTCTGGCAGGAATAAACACACCCGAGATCTACCGGGTGCCGAAGGGAAGTGAAGAGTACAAAAAAGGTATGGAAGCAAAGGAATACGTTGAAAAAAGATTGAAGGAGGATAGAAACGAGCTAATAATAGAAACGAAGAAGCGCAGTAAATGGAGACATTGGCTTGCAACCATATATCTAAACGATTCATTGAAAACATTAAATGAGGAACTGGTAGAAAAGGGCATGGCTGAACCTGTGAAATGATAAAAAAATATTTTTATCTACTCTTTTTGTTCCTGTGCTGCCTGGTCAAATCGTTGTATTAGAAAGTCTTTATCGAGTGATGCTAAAAAATAGCCGAGCCGTGGTCCTGATGTGGTGGACAATAATGAGACGTAGATTGCGCGAAAGAGTGTTTTTGGATCAATAGTGATACTTTTTGCAATCTCGTAGATGCCATTATGTATTTCTTCCGGTGTGTTCCACTCTGATAGTTGCTCTGCAAGCTTAAGAAGTGCCTGTCTCTCTTTTGTGCTAAAGCTTTTAGTAGTCTGCGGCAGACGTTCCTGTATTGTGAATTTAACATAAGGGGGGGCATATTTATCAAGCCACTTTCGTGCATTTTCAGCACGTGCAAGAACAGCTCTGGTATCTACAGTGTCGTATCCACTTCGCTCAAGTATGTCAAGCAGTGCTCTGGTATCGCCGGCAACCTGGATCGCTGTTACGATGTGCTTAAATGGAATATTACTGTGCCATGCCTTTTTAGTTTGAGATAACTGGTAGGCACGACTAGAAATATCCATTCGGTCATATTCATCGATTAAATTGAGTAGTGTGGTACTAGGATCAAATTCTATGTGCTTTTCTGGTTTTGATCGGATGATAAAATATCGCAGCACTTCAGGAGGCAGCACTTCAAGCATTTCACTTATAGATATGGCGAGCCCTTTAGACGAATGCATGGCCCCTTTACCTTTGAGCATAATCCACTCATACACGATAGGGTGGGGCGGCGTGTAGTGGTAAATTTTTTTTGCGATCTTCCTACCAGTGTCATAAGAGCCCCCGCTTGTTGCATGATCTTTACCAAAAGGTTCGACTGTTACCCCAAGTATACTCCATCGCGCAGGCCAGTCAACACGCCATGTAAGTTTTCCACCACCTGTTACAGGTATAGTGCCAGTATATCCGCATGCACATGTCATATCAACGGTTTGCAATTTGCTGTTAAATCCAGTTACCCGCGTTTGTGTAATACTATCACATCGCGGACACAACGGATTAAATGGACTCCAATCATCCGGCAGTTTTCGATGTGAAGTCTTTTCAAGTATCTGCGCTATCGTGTGTTGCTGTTCGAGCGTGTTTATTATAGATTGTGTGTACTTACCCTCATTATAAATCTCATCTGCGCGGAGGATTTCTGCGTTTATTTCAAGTGCCCCAAGAGACTGCAAAAATGGCTGTAGAAAGTGCTCTGCATAGTTTTCATGCTCACCGCATGGACAGGGAATCTTGAATAATGGTTTTCCAATATGTTCACTGTAACTATCCGGGAGAAAAGGGTAAACCTTTCGAAGTGGGTCAAAGGTATCTGCGATGTAGATCAACTTGACGTCCGCGTTCTTATCTTTAAGTGCACGATATATTGCATCAGCGGTTACAACCTCCCGCATGTTGCCAATATGAATATCACCGGATGGGGTAATACCAGATGCTACAAGGTGTTTATGTCCAAGCTTAAGTATTTGATCAGCGATCGCGTCTGCCCAGTGTGTATCCATATAACTTCTCACACGTCTTATCCACAAAATAAGATTTGCGGTAGTCAAATTCCGAGCTTGAGATAAGTTTATCTTTTGCGTATGGTCTGGTAAAGCCTCCCGGGTGCATCAAAAAGTTTATGAAGCGTAATCACATCAGGATTATTATGAGGAGTGTATATTCAATAATCATTATCCTGATCGCTTCGATCGTCATCAGTGGCTGCGTTGATCAGGTGCCAGAGGTGCCTCAAGAACCTGTTCAACCGGAAAACACGGTTCTCAAAACAGAGCCGATCAACCTGTCAGGCACCACAGCGGAGAATATGAACTTTATTAGATATTATTCGTTAGATCCATTAGACATCGATCTTAAAGTTCCCAAATACGATCTACCCTTGCAAACAGATCAAGTCTCAAACTATGATTCATTCTCTGAAGATATTCCACTCAGCGATGATGCCCTGGGTCTGCTAAATAAAAACGGCTTCGTTGTCATAGACAATCTTTTCGACCGGAAGGAAGAGGATATCGTCCAACCATACAAGACGCTTGCGGATCGCGAGATACCGATCTTCATCACCACCGACTCGCTCTTGCACCTCTATCATATCCAGTTCGATGAGACGCTGCGGCAGATCGAGGAAAGAGAATTTTACGACCTCGTCTGGGAGTTAAGCGAGCAATTGCTGAACGATTCAATGGAATCATACAAAAATTCCGACGGAGATCTGAAAGAAGCAGCAAGGAGGAATGTTGCTTACTTTTCAGTTGGTATGAGTCTGCTAAAGCCAAAATCCGATCAGGTCTGCCAGAGTGATAATGAGTGGGAATGCACCGATGCTTACTTTAAGAAGGAGGATCTGACGCGTTATAACTTCGAGGTCCCGCATTATGTCAGGGACGATGTCGAAGCCGAATTAAAATTGATAGACGCGCATTTAGGATTTGCAGATTCGCCTATATTCATTTACAAGGAGGATTACTCCCAGTATGTCCCAAGAGGGCATTATACCAGATCGGAAAAATTAAAGAACTATTTCAGAGCGTTTATGTGGTACGGCAGGGTGAGCATGCTCCTCAAGAGCTCGGATGCGATACTGCCGGGAACGACCAATCCCCGTGATAAGAAGGGGTTGATCTCAATATATGATGCACGAATCCAGACGACGGGCGCCTGCCTGATGGCATCCGAATTCGCCAATAATTACGAACTGATGGGCAAGTGGGACCGGATATATTCGGTAACCGCTTTTTACGTGGGGCTCTCTGATGATTTGGGACCTTATGAATACATCGATGCATTGAACTCGGTTTTCGGAGGTTCATTCGATCCGAATAACCTGAATGACAAGACAATTGGGGAATTGAAAGTAAAACTTACGGAGTACGGACCGCCAAAGATCTACGGCGGGACCGGGAATTGTGTGGCATTAACATCAGAAGAGGCGAACCAGTGTCTGGACAACACCGCAGGATTCAGGTTGATGGGACAGAGGTTCATCCCTGATTCATACATGTTCACGAACCTCGTCGGTGCATACACAGGCGCTTACATGGGTAATCAAAAACCGTTCACGCTCGTTACCAGCGGCGCCGGGCCTATCAGGGGATTCCCCCGCGGTCTCGATGTCATGGCTCTCCTTGGATCGGATCGGTCGAAGGAGTTACTGGATGAACTGAACGACTCCAATTACAAGGAATATGACCGCCAGTACAAGGAGCTAGAGGATGAATTTGACTCCTTTGATACAGCAGAGTGGAACAAGAACCTCTACTGGTCGTGGTTATTCGCGCTAAAGCCACTGCTCGATGACCACGGCGCGGGCTACCCGACATTCATGCAGACCGATGCATGGCAGGACAAGGAATTGACCACGTCTCTGGCATCATGGGCAGAGCTCAGGCACGACACGATCCTCTATGCCAAACAGAGTTACACCATGGTTGCTACGAGTGCCCCGCCCATAGAAGAAGAGAAACCAGTTGTCGGATACGTTGAACCGGTTCCCGAGTTCTACAACCGGTTGCTTGCGCTGACAAGGATGACAAACAGCGGCCTTACCGAGATGGACGTTCTGGACGATTCATCAAAGTACAGACTGGCAAACCTCGAGAGTATACTTGTGAGACTTGTCAACATCTCGTCAAAGGAACTTGAGAACGAGGAGCTCTCAGAGGATGATTATGATTTCATAAAGAATTTCGGTGACAATCTGGATGGCGTCATCGCCGATGTTGATACTAAGGCGAAGAAGACAACGATTGTCGCTGATGTGCATACCGATGGCAATACAAAGCAGGTTCTCGAGGAGGGTGTTGGTTACGTCGATCTGATCGTTGTTGCATACAAACTCCCTGACGAAAGAATCCTTGTGGGAGCTGGTCCGGTTATGAGTTACTACGAGTTTAAACAGCCGATGAATGAACGGCTCACAGATGAAGCATGGAGACTGCTTCTGGATTCAAATCCGCCCAAGAGACCGGAGTGGTTTTTAAATTTCGCAGAAGATTGACGCACGGGATGTAGTGATGAATATTATTGATATTATACACAGTCGTGCGGTATCAAATCATGCCCGCATTGCAATTGGTGTTGGTGATCATCCATCCAGGATGATACGAAGTGCAAGAGCATCATCTGCGTTTGCCGATGTGGTTCTTGTAGGTAATAAAAATGATATCGGCACGTGTGATTTTGAAGTGGTTAACACAGGCGAACCTCATAAGACCCTGATTGAACTGCTTGTAAATGGGGAAGTAGATGGGGTAGTTCGTGGAAACATCAGTTCAAGTGCCACTCTTGCTCTCTTAAAACAGCAGTTTAACATGTCACGTTTGCATCGTGTGGCACTGCTTTTAACGTCAGATGGGGCTCCTTTTTTCTTCGCGCCAACAGGCATCGATGAAGCAAACACCATTGCAGATAAACTTGCACTCGCCAACAGCGGGTGTGAATTTATTCGAAAGTTTGGAATCACTCCTGTCGTGGCTGTTCTTTCGGGAGGTCGAATCGAAGATGTTGGACGGGATGCACGGGTGGATAAAAGCCTCGCAGAAGGCGAGTTCGTTGCATCTTGTTTGCAAGGGGATGGTGTTGATGCCAAGCATTACACGGTTCTCATAGAGGATGCAATCAAACATGCAAACTTTATTATCGCACCCGATGGAATATCAGGCAATTTAATGTATCGCACCCTGGTGTTTTTGGGTGATGGTGATGGTTTTGGAGCTTCTGTGTTGATGGATAAAGTGTTTGTGGATTCTTCCCGAGCAAAGGAAGATTATTCCAAACCCATTATGCTGGCATCATCCATGGCATTATAATTCTCGATGTGCCAGTTTTTATTTTTTTGTATTTATATATAACCACGAGATTACGAGAAATTGATGCACCTGCACACCCCGTGTGCAGAAAATATGTATCAAATTTCAGATGCGAGAGAAGGAAGTGTGATACTCGATTTTTCGCACATGTTTGAAAGTCGAGTGTAACTGGTAAAAGCGGCAGGAAGAAGAATGATTGCACCTGCGATGCAGGGGGTATTGTGCACAGAGCGCTTGTCGGTCTTGTGAATGCCGCCCTGGGTTTGAATTTGGGGAAGATTTCAACGTTTCAACTGCAACACCACGCAATCTGACAATCTCACTTCACCACAATATTTAATACATGTTTCAGTCATTAGTTTTACAATAACCTAATTATGGAGTCAGGTGTCATGGAAAAAATTCGTGTTGGTGTTCTTGGAGCTACTGGTAATGTAGGTCAGCAGTTCATTTCAATGTTAACAGGCCACCCGTGGTTTGAGTTAACCACACTCGCAGCATCCGAGCGGAGTGCTGGAAAAAAATACAAAGATGCTGCAAAATGGCGCGTTGAAAGAGAACTTCCGAGGGACGTTGCAGAACAGGTGGTTGTGCCGGTAGATGTAAAAGAAGTAGATGCGGATATTGTTTTTTCAGCACTTCCTGCAGATCTTGCATATACCATTGAAGCCGATTTCGCAAAAGCTGGTTTTATCGTGGCAAGCAATGCAAGTTCCTATCGAATGTTTCCTGATGTTCCTTTGCTAATCCCTGAAGTTAATCCCGAACATCTTGGGCTTATCGATGTGCAGCGGGATACGCGTAAGTGGGATGGATGCATAATAACTAACCCTAACTGTAGTACGATTACAATGGTAACAAGTCTCTGTGCTCTTACCGGATTCGGACTGAAAAATATTCAAGTAGCAACTATGCAGGCAGTTTCGGGTGCAGGCTATGATGGTGTACCGTCAATGGCGATCATTGACAACCTCATCCCATATATTCCAAAAGAAGAGCAGAAAATGGAGACTGAAACATTAAAACTTTTGGGGGAGTTTGATGGTTCACAGGTTGTTAATGCAGACATCAATGTCAGCGCGAGCTGCAATAGAGTTGCGGTTATGGATGGGCATACTGAAGCTTTGTGGGTACAAATGGCAGATGATCCAACACCAGAGGAAGTTAAAGATGCGTTTTTAAGATTTGATACCGATCTGCATGACCTTCCAACAGAGCCTGAAAAAGTAATCATCGTCAGAGATGAGGAAGATCGACCACAGCCGCGCATGGATCGTAATGCTGGAGGAGGTATGAGTGTAAGTGTCGGACGTATTCGTGAAGGAATTAGATATATTGTCGTAGGACATAACACCATTCGAGGTGCAGCTGGAGCAAGTATACTGAACGCAGAACTGCTTCACAAAAAGGGAATCTTATGAACATCTGTAAATAACAAATCTTGATTATGTAGTAATCAAGATTGTAAACATATTTATCATAGAAGAAACGTAAAACACGTATTCTGTAAATAATGAATTGTTAAAGGTTACCGGTATTATAGTTCTGCGCAACGAAGTTGTGCAGTCGAGTTTTTCTGCAAAGCGCACAGCTTTACAGTGCTGGTAATTTCTGTACACATTGTGTGCAGGGGGACAGACATGAACAGCAAAAAGGATGACAACTACCAGATAATTTCTGAACCAATTGAATCAACGAATCCAATATTATTCAATGGATTCCCAGGTACCGGGTTGATAGGAAACATTGCCTGCCAGTACATGATAGATAAACTCAAAATGGTACAAAAAGGCGCGATCAACTCAAGATATTTCCCACCAATAGCAGTTTTATCAAATGGCATAATCAATATGCCAGTACGCATATACGAATCAACTGAATACAATATCTTAATTATCATTTCAGATATTCCCATACATCCAGCAGTCGCTTATGACATCAGCAAAGAAATTGTAGACTGGGCTAAAACAGTAAAGGTAAAGGAAATCGTGCCAATAGCAGGTATAGCTACGATGGGCGAGGAGCACAAAGTGTTTGGTTCAGCGACCACCAGTGAAATGCTCGAAAAAATAAAAGATGACGTTGAGATATTCCAGGTTGGGACTATTTCAGGTATAGCAGGCAGTATGATGATTGCATGTCACCTACAAGAAATGCCTGCTATAAGCTTGCTTGGAGAGACACACAGCCAGAACCCAGAACCAAGAGCAGCCATAGCAGTAATGGAGGCACTGGATAAAATATATAACCTGAACATAGATACACAAGATCTTGTTGACCAGGCAAAAGAAATAGAGGTGGAAATGCAAAAATTGGCAGACCAGGTAAGGAATACGGAGGGCATGCCACCACCACGAAAAGAGTTTCCAATGTATGGGTAGCCAATGATTCAAATATATTTTTGATAGATGAACAGACAAAAAAATAGATTCACTTAGAGGTGTTTAATCATAACACAGGTTTATTTTGTAGGCGCAGGCCCTGGGACATTGGAACTGCTTAGTATAAAAGCGGAACGACTTATTAAAACAGCAGATCTTGTAATACATTATGGTGATGCAACTGCTCCTGAAATCATTGGACTTGCAGCAGCAGATATTATAAGCAGCTACGGAAAAACACTTGATGAAATCACAGATACGATAGAAACTTATGTTAAACAGAAAAAAACAGTAGTACGCATCCACAGTGGAGATCCATCTCTTTTTGGTGGGATGCTTGAACAAATCCATGCACTTGAAAAAAGAGGTATTGAGGTCGAAGTGGTGCCAGGTATTTCAGCCATGTTTGCATCAGCAGCACTTCTAAAAACCCAGTTGACACTTCCGGGCGTTACCCAAACCGTGATAGTAACACGACCAGAGGAGCCAATTGAAGAACTATCCAAGCATCTGGCTACTATGGTCATGTTTCTCGGAGTTGAAAAGATACAGGAGATCATAGACCGGGTAGCATATCCACCTGATACAGATGTTGCTGTGGTATACCATGCTTTCTGGCCTGACCAGAAAATAATAAGAGGAATTATTTCAGATATCGCAGGGAAGGTAAAAACCGCTAAAATCAAGCATGGTGCAATCATTATTATCGGGGAAGCTGCAAACCCAAAAACAATCCTGACCCTTGATCGTGGCGAGTCTTGATTACTAACGCACTTGATTGCTTTCGCAATCAAGAATCAATATCCTTAGGGATATAATAAACTATCGTAGATTATGACACTACCCTATTTCCATGCCTCCCGCCAGGTGTATGAGGCAGAAAGCTAAATGGAAGGTTCGACATACTCTCTTTTCAACACTTCTACCAGTAATGATGGTTTATAGAAGTAATATTGCAGGTGCTTTGGAGAGGGGGCCATACTTTTCTATACGTTCACAAATTAGGTAAACTATTTACCTGAAGTTTTCTTATGCCCTTTTAATTGTGTCCCACAGCCGCAGCGATCGTTAGGTTTATATAGTATGAATAATAACAAGAAATGGAGAGGAAGTATTACAAAAGAATAAAAATGATAGCAAATGTGACAAGATCAAATCACAAGATTACGATGAACAGGCACCAATTCAGCAAGGCGATGATTAGTTTTGGCGCAGCTGCGGTTGGGCTTCCTGGTTACAACTTGACTGATGTAACCGATGTAATTTTGAAAGGAGGACGGGGGATTGATAATTTATCCTATAATTTATGAACTTAAACATAAATTGGTAAGAAAATTACCATTTGAACGTATTATTTATATTGAGCCTTGGGGATGCAATTGGGATTGTAGATGGTGCCTCAGAAAATTTGCTATTTTCAAAGATATGGTTCCGATAAGGCTATCTACTGATCAGATAACTAATCTTTTGCTAAAATTGGATGGGGGCAGAGAAACTATGGTCGCGATAGGTGGTGAGGGAGAGCCGCTGCTTCAAAAAGAAGAAGTGCTAAAATTGATTGAATCCTTGAAAACGGAGACTAATTATACAGTTATGCTTGTGACGAATGGTTCTCTCATTGAAGAAGACTTCATTGATAAAGTGAATGATCTGGGTTTGGATGGTATTACTACATGGTTCTATAATTTGGATGATGAATGGTACCGATGGTACACCGGACATAGCAATAAAGATACGATAAAAGCACTTGAACTTGTCACGAAAAAGTTCAAAGGTTTAGCTGCAGTCTCCATTGTTCTTTTTCCGGATATAGATATGGTAACCTTTGAGAAAATGTGCAAGTTTTTACATGATATAAATCCGAATTTTCTCATAAAGATATGTTGCCCAATTCACAATAAATATGAATATAAAGAATGCCATGAAAAAAGACGCTATAAGTTTGAAAAGATTGCGTTACATTACTTCAGGCGAATGGATCGAGGTCTCTACTTTTCCGAACAAACCAAAAACGCGAAATATTTAATTGAGAAAGATGAAAGTGGTCACATGAAACTGTTAAAAAGCTGGGAACAAGAAAGAACGAAGGAAGCGATGAAATATGGTTGAAAACTTCTTAGCTTTGCATGTTACATGGAATTGCCAGTTGCGATGTAAGCACTGTTATAACCAGAATTACATCAACACCTCTGATGAAATACCTCTGAAGATCATTGAAAATCTTTGTACTGATTTCCTGAACACAGAATTCCCGCTTAAAGAGTATAGTATAATCCTAAGCGGTGGTGAGCCCTTGTTATACTCCAGGTTCGAGCAACTCTGCGATTTGATCAGAGAATTTCAGGATCATGTTATATTAAGCACTAACGGAATTCTCATACCAGAATATATCGATGTTTTTGACAAAAAAGATGGAATACAGGTGAGCATTGATGGCGATATGCCAACTCATGATAGCATTCGCGGAACTGGATCGTATGATAAGGCGATTGAGGCACTGAAGTCTTTGCGCGAGCATGGAATCAGACATTCAATATGCCTTACCCTGTGCAAGTTAAATTTACACTGCATCGATCACATCATTGATCTCTGTAAGAGATACAGGTGTAGCATGTTAAATTTCGGGCTATATCAGCCATTCAAAGATTCCAAGTTAACGGTTGGATTTACTGAGTGGCTTAAAGCCAAGGAATATGTGAGTAAATTTGTTAAAACTCTTGTAACATGCGTAGAAACAGGATGCACGGCTGGCGTCTGCGGAATAGCAGTTACCCCTGATTTGTATTACTGGGACTGTCCAAGACATCAGGAGATTATAGGCAGCTATCCCCAGCCGATTCAAATGGTTGTAAAGAAACCTGAAGGTATTGTTAATCCATTCGATACATGCTGTAGATATTTGGGATGGTGATGTAATTGGATATAGAAAATGCAGTCAATCGAGCCCGTTGGGAATCATGGAGAGCGGAGCAAAAAACTGAAAGAGAGAAGACGTACTTTTATTGTTGGAATGATTGGAGTGATGTGTGCGAAGATACTGCTGCTGGTGCATGTAAATATATCAAAATAGAAGCAACTTTAGATGGCGGACAGTTAAAAGTGCATTGGTATGCAGCATGTTGTACTCCTATAGCGGAATGCGGTACGGCTTGGGGTTACACACAACATGTCACGATCAAAGTTAAAACGGGTGGGCAGTGGCAGGAAAAGACGCACACCTTCGGAGGTGCAACCGGATCTGGTGACGATTACTTTAATGTAGGTGAGGGTCCTCACAGTTGCTATGGTATTGTTGAATGTCACTGTTTTGCTTTCATTGGCACCACTTCTGCTTCTTGTACAGTAGGTTAAGATAATAATAAAAATATAACAGAGGTGATAACATGACACATAAAATGCTTGGATTGGCTATACTGCTATGTGTTATACTTGGGACGACTTTGTCTTTGGCGAATGAAAATGCGATTCAACTGACCAACAGTTCGACACTTGATTGTTTCTGGTCATGGAGTCCAGATGGAACAAAGATTGCTTTTACATCCAACCGTTCTGGTATTTCCGATATCTGGGTGATGGATAGCAATGGGAGTGACAAGGTTCAACTTACCAGCGCGGGAGGGACTTTCAAGTCTATATGGAGTCCAGATGGAACAAAGATTGCTTTTACATCCAACCGTTCTGGTAACTGGGACGTTTGGGTGATGGATAGCGATGGAAACAATCAAGCACAGTTGACCACCGCTTGTGCAAAAGACCTTTTTTCATCATGGAGCCCGGATGGAACAAAGATTGCTTTTGTTTCTGATCGAACTGGAAATGAAGATATTTACATAATCGATGGCGATGGAAGTAATGAGCTTCAACTTACTACCAGTTTGGCAGAAGATTATCTTCCGGCATGGAGCCCGGATGGAACAAAGATTGCTTTTGTCTCCAATCGAACTGGAAATACAGACATCTGGATGATGGATGGTGATGGTAATAAGAAGCAGCTGACCATAGATAGGGCAGTTGACTGGCTTCCGGCATGGAGTCCCAATGGGGTCAAGATTGCTTTTGTTTCTGATCGCTCTGGTGATCTGGATGTTTGGGTGATGGATAGCGATGGTAGCAACATGATACAACTTACCACTGGTGGGCTATATATTGGACGCCCAGCATGGAGTCCGGATGGAAAGAAGATCGCATTGTATGCATCGTTTAATTGGTCTGACACCATGGACGTATGGATTATGAATAATGATGGCAGTAACAGGAAGCAACTAACCACGGGCAGAGAAGGCAATCTCTACCCGATGTGGAGTCCGGATGGAAAGAAGATCGCATTTACCTCGGATCCAGATGGTAACATCTGGGTGATACCAATTGAAGAGATAATAACTCCTGCAAAGAGAGTAACCCCAACATCTACCCCAATGGCAGATACACCAGCATTCGAGGCAGCAATCACAATATTTGGATTACTTACTATATATATGATGAGACGAAAAAGATAATTGTGATACGAAAGACTTGCTCATGCCAGCAAACTTCCTTGACCTGCACATCGTGGACTTCTGTCAACTGGACTGCAAGCACTGCTATCTAAACAAAGGCAGTAGCATAATGCCATTAGAGATGTTGATATCAATCTGTACCGATTTCCTTCAAACCGATTTTCCACTGCCGCGAAACACACTCATCCTTAGCGGAGGTGAACCGTTGCTACATCCAGATTTCATAGAAGCGTGTAACATCATGAGAAGACTAACGGTCGTGTAGTATTAAGCACAAATGGAGTCCTAATACCGAAATACATCCACAGTTTCAAGAAAAACGATGGAATTCAGGTGAGCGTTGACGGAGATCAAAGAACTCATGATTTTATACGGGGCAAGGGAAGCTATGAGAAGGCGGAGAGGGCTTTGAAATTGTTAGACAAGCATGGGATACATCATACTCTCTTTTTCACAATCAATCAGGCGAACGAACACTGCATTGATCATATCGTAGATCTCTGCATTGAAACCGGGACACGCACGCTCAATTGCAATATCTACCATCCAATACGCAACAATACCTTGGAGCCGATTAGGTATATGGAATGGATAGAGACGAGAAAATATCTTGAAAAGCGAGCGGAAAAAGAAGGAATACATATACCGAGCAGTTGCATAGAAGGCGGATGCATAGCTAGGATACTTGGATTAAGCGTTCTTCCAGACGGCACCTACTGGGATTGTTCCCGTAGTCAGAAAGTGATAGGAAGATATCCACAGCCGATAAGAGAAGTTCTACTATGGGATAATATAAAAGAGCATAAGCCTGTTAACCCATTCGAAACCTGTTGCAGAAATTTGAAATGGTGAATAAATGCAAAATATACACATATATCCGACCTACCAGTGTAATATGAATTGTCTATTTTGCATCAGTCGAGGTGAAAAACAAGCAGAACGTATGAAGGATCTGACCGTCGCCGAAGTAATAAAACGTTTAGAAGAAGCCAATGTTGAAAAGGGAACCACTGTGGTATACAGTGGTGGAGAACCGACAATATATGAGGATATTATTTATTTAATACGATATGCTTCGGAAAAAGGAGCAGATGTCCGACTGCTGTCAAATTGTATAAAGTTTGCTGATTTTAATTTCGCACTGGAAGCAGTGGAGGCAGGAATGACTGGAGTAGCTACCAATTTCTATGGGCAAAACAAAGAAACGTATGAATATCTAACTCAGAGTAAGGGAACATGGGGAAAACTCATAAAGGCTATGGATAATCTATTTCTCTTAAAGAACAAGTACGATTATCCTTTATACATCGAACTAAAAATTTTAGTAACCAAACCTATTATGATTCACATACCCAAATTGGTTGAGTTTATCTCTGATAGATTTCCAAAGCCGGATTTATTGGGAATCTTTGGGGCTTCGGTTCAGGGCAGTTTACGAGATAATAAAGAAGAAATTAGTTGCCGAATAAGCGAGGCAGCACCTTATGTCAAACAATCTATCGAAATAGCCAGAAATCATGGACAGAATATACGGGTATTTGATATACCTCACTGTGTGCTCGAAGACCCCAAATATTTTCGGTACTTTAATTCTCTACACAATTATTATATAAATGGGCAGTTTACACCTGAATGGAATAGTAAAAATAAGAAATTTGATGTGATGAATGGACCTCAATGTGAACAATGCAGATTCTATGGTAGATGTAGTGGAGTAAGGAAAGAATATGCGAGGGAATATGGTTTTGATGAATTGAAGCCGATTATATAGATTAAAAAAGGAAATTTCAATTATTTGGAGCCGAACAAGCATCTGAAATGGTGAGGTGATATTATAATAATGGGCATCGATGTTGGAGGAGCGAACACGAAAGTAGCGACTTCAGACGGATCTTTTGTGACCTCGATTCATGCACCAGTCTGGAGAAACAGAGCAATTCTTTACGATGTGCTGTATGAGATAAAGAAAGAGATAGATGAGACAGAGATCGTATCCGCAGGAGCGGTGATGACCGGTGAGATATGCGGCTGCTTTGAGACAAAAAGAGAGGGCGTTTCATACATAAAAAAAGCAGTTTGTAAGATGTTTAATGATGTGAAATTCCTTGACAATCGATGTCTCTTTAAAAACAGTTCAGATCTTGATAAAGACCCTGCTTCATTCGCATCCACAAACTGGCTCGCCTCTGCCAGGTTCATAGCTGAGGAATACAAGGATGTGATATTTGTTGACATCGGAAGCACAACAACAGATGTGATTCTGATAAAGGATGGAAAAATAAAAGCAAGAAGGAGCGATTTAGGACGATTAAAGTCCGGTGAGTTGATCTACTCAGGCGTATTGCGGACCAATGTTTCCTGCTTGCTTGGTAAGATTTATATGAAAGGTGAGAAATATAAAACTTCTTCAGAACATTTTGCTACAACCGCTGATGCTTATCTGATCACTGGATGCATAAAAAGGGAGGATATTGGTTGTAAAAGTCTGAATCGTTATTGTTATCCTTTTACAGGAGAAAAAGGGAAAAACAGAATAAGTGCCATGCGGAGATTGGCAAGGGTATTGTGTAGCGATCTCGAGGAGATAGGAGAGGATGATGTTGTTCACATTGCAGAACAGGCAGAGGAAGCACAGGTAAATGAGTTGGTCACTTCCCTCGAGCGGATAAGTGAGAAATATGGGCTGAAAAATATAGTATCCGTTGGAATAGGCGATTTCATTGTGGAAAAAACCTCAGAATCACTGAATCTCGACTTTTTACCCCTTTCTTCCGTCTATGGAAAGGAGTTATCTGCTGTATTCCCTGCTTACGCGGTGGCAAAGTTATTAGATGATTAGTGCATAATCATGCATGAGGCAAAAAATGTGGACGCTCAGGACATTTGAATTGCTGTTGATCTTTCTTGCGATCATACTCATCTTACACCCTCTTAGTCTCTCCAACAGCCGAAGTTTCTCAGTATGTTTTAGCTATCAGTACTTTCAACATTGTTGATTTTCCACAGACAGGACACACTCCTGCCATTTTTCCAAGATTTCCAACAGGCACTCCAAGAATGTTTGCACCAGTTGTGTCTTCCATCTCAAGACCGCATGGCTGCTCACCACACCACGAAATCCTGACAATCCCCAAGGACAGTTTCCCAGCTACCTCTTCAAGCGTCTTGCAATCGATAATACATTTATCAAGATGCTTTTTTGCCGATTCAAGCAGATGCTGGTGTATTTTTTTAAACAAATCCTCGACCACCAGGTTCAGCTTCAAAAGAGGTGTGGACTGTTTCTGCATCGTGTCCCTGCGCACAACCATGCATGAGTTTTTCTGCAAATCTTTTGGTCCAATCTCGATTCTTATTGGCACGCCTTTCAATTCCCACTTATAGTATTTGGCACC
>RXIJ01000100.1 GCA_004212095.1 Methanosarcinales archaeon
TTCCCACCGATAATAAACAGTGAGCTGACGCGGGTAACTGCTGATACGACAGGGCTTTTTATCGAGGTTACAGGTCTTGATAGTTCCTGTGTAAATCATGCACTAAATATCGTTGTAACAGCACTTGCAGAGCGAGACACAATCGTTGATGGGGTAACTGTTAACAATGAAACCAGCACAGCAGTAACACCAGACCTTACCTGTACAAGAAGAACCCTGCAGACCGGTGAAGCCGCAAAGCTTCTTGGGATTCCATTATCAGGCAGCGATTGTGCGCATGCACTAAACCGAATGGGATTTAATACAACAGTAAACGGTGATAAGATTACTGTGGAGATTCCACCCTATAGAAGCGACATACTCCACACGTATGATCTGATAGAAGATATTGCCATAGGTTATGGTTATAAAAATTTCCCAGCACAGCTTCCAGGAACTGCCACCATCGGTGCAAGACACGAAAGCTCTGTTGTGAAGGACGCCCTCTCAGAGATTATGATAGGGCTTGGATACCTTGAAGTCATGCCGTTTACTCTCACAAACAAGATGGTTCATTTTAACTGGATGCAGAAAACACCAACAGATGACGTGGTATATGTAGAAAATCCTATCAGCAAGGACTATACCATGCTGCGTACAACACTTCTTCAGGGATTGTTAAAAATTCTTGCAGCAAATAAGCACCATGAATTGCCACAGAAAATATTTGAAGTTGGTGATGTGGTAAAGAATAATAAAAACGCCCTCCATCTTGCTCTTGTCTCCATTCATCCAAAAGCAAACTATACAGAAGCAAAATCACTCGTTGATGCCATCATGCGAGAACAGGGACAGTATTACACTGTAGCAGAGTCTAACGATGCTGCCTTCATTTCCCGCCGGTGTGCAGACATCTATGTGCAGAACAAAAAAGTTGGAATCACTGGAGAAATACACCCGCAGGTAATCCGGAATTTTGGACTTGAAAATCCAATAATAGCAGTGGAAATTGAAATTCGATAAGTTGATTTCATTAGCCTTCGTTTTTATCCAGCTTTAACAGTTAAATAAGATTAGTGTCCCTGGCATGTTCGTTGATTCGACACGATTTAAACAACACTAAGGACAGTGGGAAGGAGCGCGATACCGGCAGCGTGGAGAGAGAAGTGGGTGAACTCATTCACAGGGATTTCAGATCAGTACTTGGCTATAAAGTTGGCTCGGTGCAGCAGGGCCAGGAAAAAGCCGGTTCTGGGGGGGGAACAGGTCGAGGATGCTGTAGAAAAGAAGCGCTATTCCGGCTTTGGAAAGACTATTGTTTTTACCGATCCCGATACCTGGCATTCCGAAAAGATTGCGAAGACGTACAACCGGAAGTATCTTGTCGAGGATGATTTCAAGCTGCTAAATAATGTACTTCCTGTTCCGGTCGGACTGATTAACCATCACAAGGATTTCAACATCCGGGTGCTCATTTTCTTGTATGTTGAGGGCACGATCTTCTACAGGTATCCGGCATGGAAATGCAAACATATTCGATTGAGCATTGTGCAGCTTGTTGATGAGTTGGAGGGAATACGTCTTGCCCCTGTGTAGAAAAGACGGGCAGGAATGTGAAATAGGCTTGATTAATTGGAATAAAATCAAATTATGCATCTATTTCACAAAAATTAAGGAAACATCCAGGACATACCACTTTGATATTGCAATAGAAAGATTAAATAAATTATTAGATAAATATAACGATATTCTACGCGTTTTACAAAAGTGGATACGAAAAAAGATCATCCCCGACTTTGAATGACTTAATATCTTCATGAGAGATCAGGTAAATCCCCAAAATGAACAATCAAGTTGAAACTTAATATCGACAGACCGATTTCAACCAAATAAAAAGGAAATACAAGATATATCAGGGAATAATCGCCCTTCTAACAAGAAAAATGGAATACAGGACATCAAAACATGGGAAGATACAACACCTGAGTAAGTTGACAGGCCTGCCAATCGTTACATTTTAATAGCATTGGAGAGAATACAGCAGTGTGTTTGGGGCTGTGGCCTAGCCCGGAATGGCAACGGGCTCCAGCGGAACATGTTAATGGTTGTGATGAGCAACGGGTCAACTGAACCCTTTTCGCGAAAGGGTATTGATGAACCGTTGGAGCGCTGAACCTAATGCTCTACCATACAGGTGCTCGATCCATCTTTCGGAGAGACCCGTCGATCGTGAGTTCAAATCTCACCGGCCCCATTCAAAAACAAACCACAATTTAAGTATATGAAATACATGAGAGGTATGTAGTATGAGCAGAAGAAAAACACCTTTTGATGATATAATAAAAAACATTGAAAATATGATGGAACGAATGCTCGAAGAACTGGGTGTTGACTCTGGTGAATTCAATCCAGTTGTGTATGGGTTCAGCGTTAGCCGGAATGGCGATCCGGAAATGCACGATCTCAAATTTCAATCCAATAAAACGATGACCATTGATGAACCAGAGCCATTTGTAGATATAGTTGAGTCAGATACTCAGGTACACGTTATGGTTGAACTGCCAGATGTTGAAAAAGAAAATATCAGTATAAATTGCAGCAGCACAGAAATAAAACTTGAACTTAAAGATGGAAGTAGACAACAAACCTACACGATAGAACTGCCGCCACAGGTAGATACAAAGACCACAAAAGCCACCCATAACAATGGAATTCTGGACATGGTCTTTGATAAAATCAAGAACATAGACCAAAACATACGTATTGAATAAGAAATAATGATTCTTATCTAAATTTTATGAACCCGCCTTAACTCAGTGGTAGAGTGCGCGGCTGTAGTTCGATTATGTGCAGACAGCACACATTAACGCGCAGGAACCGCGATGTCCCCGGTTCAAGTCCGGGAGGCGGGATAATTTATAGTATTTGTATAATTAGATAAAAAAAAGAGCTAAAAACAAATACTATTTGTAGTACTGTTTGTAGTACTGTTTGTGAGAGTTATCTGGAGGTTTCGTGATGGACGATATATATGCGCCTCATATCGCTGAAATAAAAAAGGCGCTTGGAGATAGTGCCAGTGAGGAGGCTATCCTCGCTGATCTGGGAAAGCTTGTTAAATACAGGGTGCCGGTGGCTGAAGCAAAACGTAGTATTATTAAAAAATATGGAGGTACTGACTCAGTAAAAAAAACACTTTCTGAAATAACTGCCGAGGATAGGGATGTTGAGATTACTGTTAAAGTGCTTGAGGTTACCAAACGGAATGTTGATATAAGGGGCGTTAGCCGTACCATCTTAACTGGTATCGTGGCTGACAACACTGCCCAGCTCCCATTTACCGCATGGAGCGAGCTTGATCTTACAAAAGGTGAAGTGGTTAACCTTAGAGGAGCTTATGTGCGCTCATGGCAGAACCAGATACAAATAAATCTTGGAGGCAGGTGCGATATAACAAAGCAAGATGATGCAGCCGGGATTGAAGCAGAAATAATGCTAACAAAACTTGCAGATGTAAAAGAGCATGCAAACAACCTCCACATCTTATCTGTTGTATTAGAAGCTAACGAGCAAACGGTCTACACAAAAGAGGGGGATAAAACAATTACCAGTGGCATTCTTGCGGATGATACTGCAAAACTACCTTTTACTTCCTGGGTGCAAAACCCAAATTTAACTAAAGATGCTACAATATATATTGAAAATGCTTATGCAAAAGTTTTTCGTGGAGTTCCAGCAATCAATATCAATGAGCAAACCACCATTTCGCCATCTGAAAAAATTGTCACCCCTGTAGTAAAAGCAAATCAGCAGAGCGTCTATGATCTATTAAAACAGGAAGGTGCTATTGATATTATTATAAAAGGAAATATAGTATGCGTAAGACCCGGCTCAGGTTTGATTATGCGATGTCCGGAATGCAAACGAGTTATGCAACAGAACATTTGCCGTGTCCACGGGCCGGTCGTGCCAGTACCAGATGTGCGCGTCAAATCAGTAATTGACGATGGTACTGGCTCACTCACACTTGTGTTAGATGCAAGACTCACTGAAGAACTTCTTGGGTACGGCATCGAAGAAGCAAAAAAAATGACCACCGATGCCATATCATCCGAAGTTGTTGAAGGAAACATTAGAGAGCAGTTTGTTGGAAAAATGGTAGCAGTTAATGGTAATATGAGTAATGGCGAATATGGAGCAATCCTGCTCGCAGAATCTGCATGGTTTCCGGTAGATGACCTTAAAGAGGAAGCAATCGCTCTACTGAAGGAACGGGGGGTGTAGTAGAATGCTCGATCGGGAAATAGCATGGCGCATCTTTGCCAGTGAATTCAACAATACAAATATCATACATACAGTAGGGGGAGAGCAGTCACCACACTATATAATCACACCAACCGGAGCAAGATGCAACCGGTTACTTGCAATGGGTGTGATAACAGAGGTAGAAAATATTGGACACGAAACTGAATTGTGGCGGGCACGAATAGCAGATCCCACTGGAGTATTTACCATCTATGCAGGACAGTATCAAACTTTCTCTTCTGTTTTTTTCACCGGGATTAAAATCCCTTCGTTTCTTGCTGTAGTTGGGAAAGCAAGGATTTATGACCCGGGTGACGGACGCGTCTACACATCAATTAGGCCAGAAGAACTCAATGTTGTAGACGAGTACTCACGTGACCAATGGATACTTGAAACAGCAAAAAGTACACTCAAGCGAATAGATGCGGTAAGGCTTGCACTTAGTAGCAACCTGCATGAAAGGGAGCTTATAGAATATCTACAGTCAAACAACATACAAAAAGAGTTGGCTATAGGAATAAGTATTGCAATAACGCAGTATAGCGAGCTTGAACAATATTTAAGTGAACTTGAACAGGTTGTATGTGATGCAGTAAGAACTATACTTGTTGAAAAAGAAGACAACGTTGAAGCAGAACCAGAGCAAGAGGAGATCGTCGATCCCAAGGAATATGTTGCAAACATCATGGAAATGCTTGATACAGGCAAAGGTGCACAATATTCTGATATAGTTGATGCAGTCCGGAAGGTAAATATCACGACAAAACAACTTGAATCCATTATAAAAGAGTTAATGTCAGAAGGACGCTGCTACGAACCAAAAATTGGCATGTTGCGTACGGTACATTAGAAATATTTATTTTTACCCTTAATTGCTTTACGCAACTCGATTGCTTCACAATCGAGAATCAAAAGTTCCCGGTTATTTTCCACACACGAAGTATGTCAGTGCTGTGCAGTCAATAGCCACTATTGTATTTCTACATACAGGAATCTCCACGCAACTGACTATCTTCCAGATATTAACCGAAAAAATATCATAGGCACAACCAGATTATTCAGGGTAACTTATTGTGTGAGCCTTTTCATATAACTTAACGTCGAACGTTATGGATAAAAAGTTCCTGGTAAAAAATATTGGGAAGTCACAATATGAGCTTCGCGGGAAAATGGTTAAACCTTGGAGTGTGTAACGAAACAACACATCCAATCACGGAATTCAAAAAAATTGAAACCACGAGATCACGAGAATATTATCACAAGATTAATCTCGTGGAAATCTGTGTAATCTTGGTTGGAAACTTTTATGGATTCAAAGTTGCAGAGGTTACTTCATGACGACCCATTGGTACGCAGAGTAAAAAAATTGAGTGTGAGTGAGGAAATATGACGGACTGGGTGGTAGATCATCGCAGTCAGGTAGATTTCCCCGTAGATCGCGCCAAAGAGGCTTTTAGTGCATCGTATCCGTTCCACCACAGTACTGTCCGTCTTCGAACGTAAATGGCGGAGTCTGCCCCACTTCCAGCAAACAAGAGGCATCTTACGGTTACTTGCGCTGTGGGTGTCAAAAGCATATCAGGATGGTTACAAAGGATCGCACAGCGACCCCCTGATCACGTTTGGTTCTGCGCCTCTGGACGATCCTAACTTCAGGGCAGCCATCTTTGAACAACTTGGCGAATCCCGACTGGAAACGGCTGTAACCACAGATATCTGCGGAAAGCCAGACGCACACTCAATAAGGACATATAGAACCCGGTAATGAAACGAGATTTACAGTCAAAGGATTCGATCAGCACAATCACGAGATCGCTTTAGAATATGTTGAATGGGTTGCTGCCGGCGGAACGATTGATGCAACT
>RXIJ01000101.1 GCA_004212095.1 Methanosarcinales archaeon
CAAAAACGTTCATAAAAAACCTGGATGTATTGAAGCGTGCAATATCAAAGATGTTCTTTGAATGTTCAAAGAAATTAAGTTACGCTAAATCATGGATTAATAAATTTGCGCCACACATTTAAAAGTCCTAAAGGTTAGGTATTTGACTATAGTATTAGACAATAACTAATTGGGCTACCCACAGAGGCATCAAACGATAAAGTTTAATAGTAATTAGAGAGTTTATTTAGATTCGACCCGAGTTGCAGGATTGGTCACCTGCTGGAATGTGACCTATGTAATTAGGTTGAACCATTAAACTGTTATTTAAGGTGAACAAAACAATGTCAAAATCTTTTTATGGTTATATCAGAGATGCATGGAAGTGCCCTGATAAAACGTATGTTGATGAACTGATGTGGACTCGTCTACAGATATGGCGACGTGAGCCAGTAGTTATTCGGATAAGACGCCCAACACGCCTGGATCGTGCACGAAGTATTGGTTACAGGGCTAAACAGGGCATTATCGTTGTTCGGGCGTCTGTCAGACGTGGTGGCAGAAGAAAGCCGAGACGGTCGCGTGGAAGAAGGACTAAACATACAGGTGTTAACAAGATCACAACTAAAAAGAGTCTTCAACAGATGGCTGAGGAGAGGGCTGCTCGAAAATATCCGAATATGGAAGTGCTCAACTCTTATCCAGTTGGAGAAGATGGAAAACGGAGCTGGTACGAGATAATTTTTGTTGATCCGCACCACACAGTAATTAAAAGAGACAGTAGTCTTAACTGGATATCCCAAAGCAACCAGTCCGGGCGTGTTTATCGTGGCAAGACCAGTGCCTGTAAAAAGAAAACACGGCGTGGATGACGAATGCGTGTTACATATATGAACTGAAAGCTCTTAGGAATTGTAACGTGTCTGTTTTCACAAAAAAACCTCTCTATGAAGTACATGTAAAGCCAGAGTCAGGGCAAAGCCTTGAGCAGATGGCGGCAATCGCGAAAAGATATGGATATGCAGGCATGATAGTTGCCACAGATGCCTGCAAACCGGAAATAACAGACGCCATGCCATCTGATTTTTTATTATATCACAGTACTGAACTAAATGCACAGAGTGCCACTCAAGTAAGAAAAAAAGCTCAACTTCTGCATGGTAAAACAGATTGCATCATCCTTCGGGGTGGCAGTGAGACAATAAACCGCGCTGGTGTTGAAAATCGGCTGATTGACATCCTCTCATCGCCTAAAAATATTAACCACGTCTTAGCAAAGCTTGCATCAAATAACAACGTTGCTATTGAATTCGATCTTGGAGCAATCATTCACACCGAAGGGTCGGAACGGTGTCGGGTACTCTCTGTCTATCGCAACAACCTGAAACTTGTACGTAAATACAATGTTCTGTTTGGTATTACAACTACACCAGTATCCTGTTACGACTTTCGTGCTCCAAGAGAAATGGCTGCCCTTGCGATGCTTTTTGGCATGAAACGAGAGGAAGCGGTGTATGCAATGAGTGTAGTTCCAAGACAGATCATAGAACAACGCAGCCTAAACTTCATAACCGCCGGGGTCAAACTGGTATGAAGATCCTTCCTCCCACACTGCGTGAGAAAAAGCGATATTTAGCATTGGAGGTGGTTAGTGAAACATCTGCAAGCCGCAATCAGTTTTTAAAAGAGCTTCAGTATTCCATTGCATCACTCGTTGGAGATGTTGGTTTGAGTGAGTCCGGGTTGCGACTGCTATATTTTGATGGTAGATTTGCCATAGTAAGGTGCATTCCTAAAAAAACCTGGGTGGTGCGTGCCGGGATTGCTGCAATCACCGATATCAATAAAAAAAGAATTGCTGTAAGAGTTATTGGTATAGGTGGAACGGTTCGTTCGGTAACAGAAAAGTATAAAGATAGAAAAAATTATACCCTTAAATAGATTAACAAAATACATAACTTCGTTGTGCAGAGTTGCCGACAAACTTCGATTCTCGATTACACAGTAATCTAGTGTAGAAAATAACGAATCTTGATTGCGCAGCAATCAATAAAACAAAAAATAAGCACTAAAAAAATTGAAAATGGGGGATTATACCCCAATCATTTGAATTCCGCATTTTGGGCATGTCTGGCTGGCACACGGCACACCACGCTGGTGTGGCTGAGTGAGGCCGCATTTTGGGCATTTGCATTCTGATGCAGGACCTGTGCCCTGCCTTCCGCCGCCTCTGCCCATACCCTGTCCTCGTCCATCTGGCATATTTTTATCACCTCTTTATACTTTTATTTAATGTATGTGTACGATAAAGTATAATAAACTTTTTACCCTCCTCTCCAAAGTACCTGCAATATCACTCCTATAAAATACGATATCGTCCGGTGCTTTGCATCTCAACTTTGAGAATTATATTTTAATCTGATAATCGCCTTTCTGCGCCCCATTTATTCCCCAATTCTCTCCCATTAAGAAGCATTTATAAGCAATGAACTGAAATATTTTCCTACACACACAGATCTCGTAACAATGTCATGGACTATCACGTGGCGTAAGCCACATAAGAAAAAGTATGGCTACCTGAGGCCTCGAAAAAATAGCTGACCAATTGTTCTTCGAATACATTTTAATCGAGTACGCCGGGGACGAACTGGTAAGTAGAGCACTTAAATATATCACTGTCCTGATGACCTGGGTTTAATGTCTATAAAGACGGCGAAATTGGGCTAATTAAGTTAGGTTACAGCATGCAGAAACGAAGAGGTATACCATAGGTCAAATGATAGTTGTTTTGGGTTGGAGTTAGTCTTCGGTTTTTTGGGATCTGGCGGGTAGTCGAATGGCTACGGCTTTTTTTTGGTTTCCAATTTTCCAAAGTTGAGTTTTACCGCCCAAAACCACCACCCTTTACACCCCCTCTATGGTTTATGCCACAGAAATTCCAAATTATAATTATGAAATAATACAATAACTTACACAAGTTTCTTTTTTCCAATGTATATCCAGCAATCATACAGTGACTCTGTTTCACTCTGGCAAATCACATCACCTGTTGCAAGTTCTTCAAGCAGGTCTTTAACAAACATAACTTCCGGTTCTGTTCGAAAAGTAAAGAGGAGGCTTCCGCCTTTTTTTGTTAGTTTTATGGTTTGTATTAGTATCTCTTTCCATAAAGGTTTGTTGAATTCATCGATATCTCCAAGCATAAATCCAATAGAAGCGTCAAATTCTTCACCTTTTATAATATCTGTTAATTCTGTCACATCTGCAACTATCGTTTTTTCTGGTTTTAACACCTTACTGACAAGTCCTTCAAGGATAGAATATGAATCATTGTCTATACATAACGGTCGAATGCCAAGTTTGCTTAAAGCTGCGGTTGCCATGCCGTTGCCACAGCATATTTCAAGCACACTTCCAGATAGGTCAAGACTGTAGGATTGTTCTAATTGATTTATTATTATTTTTAACCGCTCTACTCGCGGCTCATTGTATACGAACTCAAAATTAACAGGACAATTTTTTAGAGTCTCTACAAGCTTGATCGAATAATACTCCCTCATGGCTTCTATAAACTCACTTCTTTCAATATGGAGTGTCGAGACGCCCCCCTCTGCGATGTGTTTTTTTATTGCATGTACAAATTCATTGAATGTGTTTTGATGTTCTGTGTCAAGTACTGTTGTGAGTAGTGTCCAGAATGCCGGTTGCTTGGTAGGAGGATTGTACAATCCAAGAGCATAGACTCTGTCCATTTCCTCAAGCATAATTATTTTCGCATCTACTAACTCATTAAATCGTGAAAGTTCTGATATAGTATTATATAGAAATCTTAAACTTTTTGTTATGTAAGTATTGTTTTGATATCCAGATTCCATTAATATAATACTCTCTTGAATATCAAGCAGTTCATTCAATTTTATCGTCATCTTTTGAAACATTTCATAGAACTGACTGAAAGGATAAAAAGATTCCCTTTAAGCGGGGCTGTCAACATGTTGGGTGTTGCATCTTCCATGTCTTGATGTCCAGTATTCCAGTATTCCATTTTTTCTGTTAGAAAGACGAATATTCCCTGATATGTATTGCACTTCCTTTTTATTTGGTCGAGGTCGGTCTGTCGGTAGTAGTTTTCAACCTGATTGTTCGTTCCGGGTGACTTATCTCTTATGAAGACCGTGAATCGTTCAAAGTCATGGACGATCTTTTTTCGTATCTATTTTTGCAAAACGCATGGAATATCGTCATATTTATCTAATAATTTATTTAATCTATTTATTGGGCAATGTCCTAAATTACGATACTTAATATACTTTAGAATCATATACTATATTTGTGATAAATATGGTTCGGCCCCGTGGAGAAATCAAAGTAATATGCCAAAATGAGAAGTGTAAGTATTATCTAAAAGAAGAAGGTAAAGATATAATCAAACGTGGTAAGTACAGCACAGGTCATCAAAGAAGGATATTAAAGCAGCGATAAATGCAATAGAACTGATTGGCATTGAGCATATCGCCGACAAACCTTAATACAGCTTTGAGTGGTGGGCAGAGGCAGCTCGTTTTGTTGGCACGAGCATTTGTGCAGGGGACGAAAATTTTACTCTTGGACGAACCAACATCCAATCTCGATTTTCAAAATCAGATA
>RXIJ01000026.1 GCA_004212095.1 Methanosarcinales archaeon
GTCATGTTCCTACACATCCTATCTACGGTAGGGGTGAAAGCACCCCATTCTATCAAATAATCTACTTGTGCAAGCTTATTACAGAGATGTTTGACCTTTTCGTATTCTTCACCCAATTAAAAATTGAAATATAACCTGATGCTAACTCCAAACCATCATCCACTGGATTTCAATTCCGTTGTACGGTTTAGTGACCCATGCACCAGGTAATATACCGTGTTGTGGTTGACTGCACGCTCACAGAACAGACGTATGTCAATAAACTCTCACGCGAGGACCTAATAACACGATGTCTGATTCGTAGTCAGACATAACATAATGATCAGCTTTCTTATTTAAGTTTAATCCAAACAAACTTTGGGTGGATTTTTTTTGACGATATTACCACATAGACAGAATAGTAAAACAATAAAACAATAAAACAAAAATAAAAAACAGAAAGAGTGAAAGAATAAATCCCTTCTCCATATTATTTATTCTCTCTTGCTTCTTCTTATTCTTCTGTTATACCCCACGTATCCTGCAAGTGTTAGGAGTCCCACACTAAACAGTACAAGCGTTGACAGTTCAGGAATCGGTGCACACGGACTTGCTCCGGTCCTAAATGGATAGAACGTCACATTACTACAACTGCTTGAATCGTCCTGCCAGTCGTAAACACTCGCATCTATCGTGCTGTTATTCATTCCCGCACCCCAGTAGTTGTTCTTAGCTTCCACATTGTCGGTTTGATCGTTGTAGAACTGGTATTCGTAACCCTCGCTCGTTTCGTTGTATACACCATTTGCGATAATATTGTTATTCTTGATCGTGTTGCCCGTGCTTCCTGAGTACAGTTGGAAACCATTTACACTGTTGTTATGTACCCAGTTGCATAAGATACTGTTGTTGCTCGAATAAAGCAGGTAGATGCCGTACCAGTTGTTCGAGACGTTGTTGTCAGAGATGTTGCAGTGTTCACTGCCGTTAAGAGATATCCCTGCCTTCGGGTATGCAGTCGCATCTTCGACCGTGAACCCGGTGATATTCACGTAATCGCTCTGCACATCGAAGATATGATCTCCTGCACAACGGAGTTGTACAGGTGATTTAAATGACTATACGAATTTTGGCCTGAGAGAAAGAAAAGTGTTGAGTGGAAGTGGTTTATAGGGTGTGTTTTTTGTGTTCTGCTCGTCTATTATTTGCTCAAGTTCTGCAGCAGTCATAACCACCTTCTTTGGTTTCTTTGGATCTGATTCTGCCCTGATTGTAACTGTTAAATTCTGATTTTCAACTTCACTGTCCCCAACAACCACAACGTAAGGCACCCACTCTCTACCGGAATCGCGTATTTTTTTACCGAGGCTCTGGTTGCGATCGTCAATATCAACGCGGCATCGCAGCAGCTGTGATGCTACTTGCTTGGCGTATTCGATGTGGTGATCTGCTACTGGTATAATACGCACTTGTGTAGGTGAAAGCCATAGTGGAAGTATGGGGGGAGCACCAGAGTCTGCAATCATCTGTGCTTTTTCAAGCAGGGCATAGATACAGCGTTCTATAGCCCCACTTGGAGAACAGTGCAGTATCAACGGTCTTGCAGCATGCCCGTTGGAATCAATGTAGTCGATATCATAACGTTCAGCGTTTTCCACATCAATCTGTACTGTTGAAAGTGCACTTGCCTTGCCAAGGCAGTCGATATAGTTAAACTCGAATTTTAACACAAAGTAGAAGAAACGCTCATCCCACATTTCCACAAGAACAGGTCTCTTTACTGTTCTGGCAAGTTTGGTGATGAACTCTCTGTTGTTTTCATAGAAGTCCCTGGTGAAACGAATAGCTACCTCGTAGTCGTTTAAATCAAGTCCTATAGTATCCAACATGCTCATGCTCATATTATATTGCTGATAGAATTCTTCTAATGCTTGCCCCATATCAGTACAGAGTGTGTGCATATCAGGCATGGTAAAGCTTCGCAGTCTTCGCAGTCCTGCAAGTTCACCACGCTGCTCTTTTCGAAAACTATACCTGGTAAGTTCTATCATTTTGAACGGCAGGTTGCGATAAGAGATAGTCATGTCATGGTTCATCAAGAATTGACCGAAACATGCGGCAAATCGTAAAAACAGTTTTTTCTTGTCAGATTCGATTGAGTAGTGACGCGCAGGAAACCTGTCGAGATATTTTTTTAGTGTCGGCTGGTTCATGTCGTACATCAGTGGCGTTTCAACTTCCATTGCACCAGCACGTGTTGCCTCATCAAGTACATAGTTTTCAATCAAGCTTTTAATCAACCGTCCTTTTGGGTAAAATCGCATATTTCCAGGGTCAGAGGCAGGTTCATAATCAGCAATCTCAAGACGACGCATCAGTTTTACATGTGGCGGTACTTTATCCACCGCACGATTCTTGTTTATTTCATGATCTGCAAAAATCTTAAGATTATCATGATTGGTAAAATCAAAGTTCTCAATCTCAATAAGCTCACCATCCGGTGTAAGAATCATCCAGCTTGACTTTGCTTTTTCCTCAGCTTTAACAGCTTCCGAAACCACGTCCTCGACTGGAACATCTTCAGCATGGCGGATGGTGCGTGAGAGTTCTGAAAGCGGGTGCCCTTTGCATTTGATGGTAAATCCTTTATACCAACCAAAAGGAACACGCAGCACCTCGAAAACTGATTTTAGCTCTGATTCCATCTCTTTTAACATCGATACTGCAATATCTGGTTTTGAAAGATTTGGGCTTAAATGTGCATAAGGATACAACACGATATGATTTGCTTTTACTTCACCAGCAACCCTTGTTATCTCATCACAACTGTTGCGCACAACTTCGCCCTGGTTAGCTTCATCCATTTTTTCAACCGCAATGAAAGCTACAAGTGCTTCATCTGTTCTTTTAGAACGCATGTCGTCACTTATTTTTTCAGCCATGGGTGTTGCTTCTTTTGTTTCATACTCCAGGAAATCCGAGTGAATAATTAGTAACTGCATATTGTTTCACCAAAATATGAACTGCTATGCAACTTCATAACACATAAATCCCACTGAACAAAGTTGATCTAAAAAAGTTTGGTGCTGAAAACTCTGGCGCTAACAGGTCTTTGGACTTGGTCAAGCAGTCAAGCTTGTAATTCAATGATTTTTTTTGCCAGTCCAGTGCTTTTTTTAATGGATGTCATCATAGTATCGGTTTTTATCACTGGAACATCGAAGTCTTCTGGTGATGTATTGTCCTGTTTGTCTATCACAAACAGGCTGAGAATATCTCCATAATATTCTGCAACACCAGCACTCGACACGCTGTATCCTTCTGCAGAAAGAAGTTTCCCGGCTGGTCCACTGACAGGTTTATTATTTATTATTGGGCTTATTGCAATTACTTTTTTGTCTTTTAAAAGAGTTTTCATTCCACGGAGTTTTAGAATCGGACCAATACTTGTTACCGGATTGCCCGGTCCTATAATTATCGTATCTTCTGATTCTATTGCATTTCTAATGTCTTCTGTTATCTTTGCACGTTCAATTCCTTTTATTTGTACCTGCTCAATGTGTGGTAAACCCTTTTCTGTTATCCAGAAATCCTGAAAGTGCAGCCAACCTTTATCTGTGTGCAGTGTGGTAGCAACGGAATCGTTACTCATTGGAAGTATATTCGCTTTGATGTGCATCTGTCTTGCAAGGATTTGTGTTGCTTCTGTCAGGTTTTTTCCGGCTCTGATGAGATTGCTTCGTATAATGTGACTTGCACGGTCAGTATCTCCTATCATCATTTGCTCTCTCTCGCCAAGTTTTTTGAGAGCGTTGTGTGTGTGGAATGTATCCTGTTTTACCCCCCACCACTTTGTTTCATCGATTTGGTCACTGAACAGGTAGAGTATGGTGTCAATGTCAGGGCATACGAGATTTCCAGACTCCCACGTATCTTCAGCAGTATTAACAATGGTTGTGATGTTTTCTTGTGGCAGTAATGTTTTTACACCCTGGAGAAGTTTTGGTGTGCCTGTGCCACCTGATAAAAAAAGCATTATTTTAATGAATTGAATAAACTATAAAAAAAATATAAAAAAAATATATTAAAATTTAATCTTTGAATGCATCAATTGCTTTCAGTACATCAGTTATGTGCATCCATGCGGAAGTGCCAAATACAAGGGTTGCAAGATAGCAGGCTTCTATCATTTCATCCTTGGTGACACCTGCTTTGAGTGCACGTTTTACATGGTACGCTATGCAGTAATCACACTGCGAGGCAACTGCAAGAGTTACCAGAATTATTTCTTTTGTTTTCTTTGACAGCACTCCTTCGGAACCGGTTTTTATGTACAGGTCAGTAAGCGGCTTTGTAAGCCCGGGATATTCCTTATGCATATGCTTAACCAGTTCGTCTGTTTCATGTGATACTTCTTTTATATCCATATTCAAACCTCTAATTTTATTTGTTTTAAATTTTTACATTTTTTTCAATGCATCTGTGATAGCATTTATCATAACATCAACTAATAATGCAACTGAGGCATCAAACACTCGCGGCATGTACAACATCTCTTTTGCATTCATGCGATTTTTAATTGCATACATCAGCGTGTTCATCCTCTCGGCAACTGGCTCTCCCGAGATTGCCTGTGCTCCTACCAATATACCGCTTGTATCAAATAGCATCTTCAAGGTTATATTTTTCACACCCGGGAAATACCCTGATCGTGCAATCTTCGTTGCTTTTCCCCCTATTATCTGTATTCCATACTCTGCCGCCTTGCTGCTTGTGATCCCAACAGTGGCAATATTTAGGCCTGCAACAGGAATTGATGTCGGGGCAAAGCACGGTTCAAACACGGAACTTCCACCAAGAATGTTATCAGCTACCACTTTTGCTTCTGCTGCTCCGGCTGATCCCATCTGGCATAACATCGAACGGTTGGTAACACCACTAATTACTTCTATACAGTCGCCCGCTGCGTATACATTGCTAAGGTATTTTCCGTTCCGCTTCACATGAAGTCCTGGCCCAGTAACAATTCCTCCAAGCTCGCCTATATCCACTCCGGCATTTCTTGCTAAATCAACGTTTGAGGAGACCCCGGCTGTTACTACGACCATGTCTGCTTGTATTTCTTCATCAACAGCAGTAACGCCTTCTACCTTTTCTTTTCCATTGATCGATGTTGCAGGTTTGCCCGTTACAAATTTTACCCCAATTTCTTCCAGTCTGTCTTTTACAAGTGATGACATATCAGGGTCTAAAATTGCAGGCATCAGGTGTGAATTTTTTTCTATAACTGTTACCTTTTTGTTTTTATTTAAGAGTGCTATTGCTGCCTCAAGACCTATCATTCCCCCACCAATTACCACAGCGTTCTTCTTTTTTTCATCTTTAATTGTTTTTTCTGTAAGCTCTGCATCTATTTCATTGCTGATTGTACAGACGCCTTCAAGATCTGTTCCTGAAATCTCCGGAATGAAAGGCTTCTTTCCAGTCGCTATCACTAGCGCATCATACTTTAGTTTCTCGCCTCCCACATCAATACTGTTTTCATCAAGATTGATCCCTGTAACTTCGATACTGGTTCTAAAATCAACACCCTGGTCAACGTATGCTTTTGCCTCTTTTAAGACAAGATTTTTGAGTGTTAAACCATGCACCTCTTGCAGCGGATACATGATGCCACAGGTGGAGAAGTAAGCAATTTCTTCCTTCTTCAGTACTGTTATTTTTTCATCTTTTTTGTTTTCTAACAAAAATAATAATACGTTGTTTCCTGCAACGCCTGCTCCGATTATTACTATTCTTTTTTCCATTTTTATACCTCTAACATAGACTATACTCTTACGTGTGAATGCCATAGCATATATAGATTTCGGTATTTTTTTTGTCAGGTGTGTACAGATTCGAATCAGTGTGTTTTCGATGGAATTTAGAAGATACACATTACCCCGATTGTGATGTGGATGTACTTCGATTCTATTTTAATTAACAGCCGCCTCTGCCTGCACCAGTGCTGATAATATATTTAGCCCAACATAGATGCTGCCAAGTGCTGGTCCAAGAAACACCAACGCTATAGGTGCATGCACTCTAAACAATGATTCCCCAAGCACCGTCGGAAGAGTGCATAACATCGCTGAAGTGGTGGTTTTATCTTCTCTGATACGCTTGTTTCTGTAAAGTTCTGCAAGCGCTGCTTTGCCTGCAGTAGAGTTAAAAAGATAGGTGAGTGCTGCAACGATTGCACCATCAGGAAGATTTGATACTATGCACATTTGTTTTATAAGGAAGTTGAGTTTTGCTGTGATATTTGTTTCTACCAGAATGTTTGCAAAAATGACGCCTATTATGATAGATAATATAGATTTAAGTAAATACTGATAGAGCATGAACGATCCTCATGCCACACGCACGCTTTGATATACAAGATTTTCTTTTACTTTTCTGTGATATTCATTCAGTGATTGAAAACATGAGGTGGTAACCTCCTCTAAATACTTTTCAGCAGTTTGTTTCACATCCTCCATTTCTTTCTGGTACAGAGAGCGCCATGGCATTCCCTGAACAGGCATGTATCCAATGATATGAAATGATATCTGTGGATCCACTTCTGCTATAAACCCTGCTATCTTTCCCGCTTCATGCACGTCAATAAGATCCGGGATAAATACTTTGTTTGCAGGTACAGTGATGCCCTGATCGTAAATTCGTCTAAATTCTGCCATCAGTGATGGGCATTGCGCAGTGTTTAAAACTGTCGGTAGGGTGCAGCATGCCTGGAAATAAGGTCATATCCAAAAAAGAGATGGTTTTAAGTCAAAAAGCCAATTCGACGGCTTCAATTGGGGTATTTTTGAAGCGGATGAAAATTTTGCTCGATGCACTCATATCTGTTTCATATCTTCAAATTTCATAAGTTGTGAGACTGGATAGGTTGTTATCGGTATGCCTGCTTCATCCACTGCTGCTGATGTGTTAATTCCAGCATATACCGGAATCTTAATCCTGCCGGATTTTCTCTGGTGAAGAAAAATCTCTTTTTCATCACTTTTTATTAACCCACCAATACCAACCAGCTCTGCAGCAGTTAGTACCTCCTCCATGTTACTCTTCGCAGAGTAAGGAATTTCACGAATGTTGGCAAGCACTTTGCCCCCTCCTTCCCTGATTGTTTGGGTTACCGAGGTCATCTTTCTTGACATGAAAATTTTCATAGGATCGATAGATGTGGCTCGATAGGCTATTACATCGGTGAATGCATGTGGTTTTCCCCCTCTTACTTCAACAAGTCCACCATATTTTATATTTACCGGGATGCCATTTTTTAGCAGTATTCCATCTATTGTTATGCTGCACACCGTTGCAATTCCAATTGTCCCCTTGGGAATCCTGACATCTGCATGGCTTTCTTCAATTAAATTGATGCGGGAACTAATAGTGTATACACTGTTATTTACCTCCTCGATACAATCCATCACCCGATCAAAATCGTCAAGGTCTACTATTGAGATATTAACCACGACATTGCCCTTTCTGGTATAAAGATCAAACGAGGTGCTGTAGATCATTCGTTCGATTTTGGTTATCACAAAGCCAAGCCGGTCCTTTACCAGGGCACGCTCCAGTTCCATAAAACCCGCGTATGTAAGTACCCTACCTTCATACCCTTGTTTTTTGGTCATGCCGCGTTCGTCAAGTATCCGAAGATGGTACCTCACACCTCTTTCCCCTATTCGATAGCCTCGCTCATTCAAGCGGTCAGCTATGAGCCTTGCTCCAATTGCATCTTCGCTTTCCTTAATAATGCGAAGAATTTCAACAAGTTTTCTCTGTACAGGCAAATCTGTCGTTGTGGAAGGCATATGATTCGATCGTTATACTATTTCATGTTTTAATTATTTTAAATACTATTGTCTGCTGTCTGTGTGTTCAATCCATCCATCGTTGGCATCAGGTTTGGAATCCAGCTTTTTTATATATGGTTTGATATCAATGAGTGGCGTTTCATCAAACACATCGATACCTGAGGTGAAGATTTCATTATTTACAATCTTCTTTACACGAACGATGCTGAGTCCAATGCAGTTTGGACGAACCGGTGACCTGCTTGCGAACACCCCAACCATTTTATCGGAACGTGGGGGTGATACCATCATTGATAGTCCTCGCTTCACATGATGCATATAATATATAATATAGATGTAATGAAACCTACCAAGTTCATTAAGTCCCCCAGTATACTCTGGATTAACTGCTATACGAAAGTCGCCTTTATCGTCTTCAACTGGCTGGTATGGCGTGTTATCAGTGTATGGTGTTCTGATTATTCCAATCTGCTTTAATTTGAAGTCTGTGGATTTTTCTGATGTTGTTTGAAGTTTCTTTGTCTCAAGTGCATTATTTACTAATTCGATGTGCTTGTTTGCCTCTTTTAAAAGTTGAGTAGCTTCTTTCAACTCGAAAGCAGCATCATTAAGTCCTAAACTCTCTACATTACTGATCCATTTTCCATTGTCCTTGATATGTTCATTATTATGACTAATCCAGTATGGAATTAACAATTTCAGTTTTTCAATATCAGATTCAACCTTCTCGTGTTTGTTCATATATCTGCCTTCCTTCCTAAAATTGTGCAACTTTTGATAAAATCAACCTCTTTTATAAAATAATTGCGTATGCTCTTATTTTCATCAAACATTGAAGATATTTCAATAGTTCCATCACTGTCTACATTAATCCCGGTGGCTTCTTCAACCACAAGATTATCTCCTCCATCCTCTCTCAAATAGACTTTAGAAAGACACATGCAGAGTAATCATCCACAGGTTCTAATCTATATGCCCCATGCCTCTTTTTCCATAGCTAGGAACTTTTGAAGCGCTTCTTGGTTCATCACAGTTGTCTTTACTTCAACCTCATGACCAAGATTTTTTATCGGCTCTTGCACACTCTGCACAAGAAAGTCCTCTATCTGCTTAGGAATACCTGAGAAGGGAAGAGCAAGAGTAATTATGACACGACTTTCCATAATAGCTATCTTTTCTATTATCCCAAGGTCAAGCAGGGAACGATCTATTGCAGGATGCTTTACAACTGATAATATCTTACGAATATTTCCTTCTGATAGTTCTTCAATCATTCATATCTCTCCTCATTTTGTAATATTCATTACGTATAAGTTTGGTATAAGTTTTACTCTCAAATCAGTATCCTCGAAATAAATTTATATGGATCTAAGCTTCAAAGATGCGTTGTCGTTGTTATGGAGACACGCAAGCTAAGCAACAAAAGAATTGCGCTAACAATGTAAAATAATAATGTCCAGCAGGACCCCGGGTTTTATTCCCAAAAGGCAGTAGCTCGAGCTTGGACACTTCCGATATTTTTGTTAACTCCTGTGGATTTACAGATACTGTACAAAAGGAAATAAACAAATACTACTGATTTAATACTATGAAAATATCATGCTAAAAGTAGGCATCGTGGGCTGTGGCTCCATCGGAACAATACTCTGCAGGGCTATAACAGAGCATCCCGCTGACCTCGAACTGGTATCGGTTTTTGACAGGCATACTGAACATTCAAAGAGACTCGTATCAACACTTGCTTGCACGCCAGCGATAGAAGATGTGCCACAGATGGCAGGGCACGTTGATGTCATTGTTGAATGTGCATCAATATCGGCTGTTCCGGAGGTGGCAAGAATATCTCTCATCAATGGATGTGACGTGATGATTATGAGTGTTGGTGCACTTTCAAACACACACCTTAAAAATGAGTTAATCAATCTTGCAGAAAAAAACAATGTTATGATACACATACCTTCTGGTGCTATCATCGGAGTCGATGGAATTAAAAGTGCAAAAATTGCAGGAATAAATAAAGTAACCCTAAGAACTAAGAAACACCCGGAAAGCCTTAAAGGTGCTCGCTACATAAAAGAGAAAGGCATCAATCTTGACGCTATTAATAAAGAAACCATGATTTTCAAGGGAACGGTGGAAGGAGCTACTGGTGCTTTTCCTGCCAATATCAATGTTGCAACCACACTCGCGCTTGCATCAGGAATTGAAAACCTGAGTGTTGAAATATATGCAAACCCGGAACTTCGAAGAAATGTTCACGAGATAATAATTGAAGGTGGCTTTGGAAAATTTGAAATCTCGGTTGAAAACGTACCATCACCTGCAAACCCAAAAACAAGTTATCTTGCTGCCCTCTCAGCCATTACAACCCTCAAACAGATGACAAAACCCCTACAGATAGGCACCTGATTTCGAAGGCTCGAAATATATCTAATATGGTGTTTGTCGAATAAAAACTGAAATCGATTTTGCCCACTACCTATTTATACTGCAACGTTTGATGAGTAATGAATTGTGATATTGTAAGGTGATCATTTTGAATGATAATGAAAAGCTTGATAATGAAAAGCTTGATAATGAAAAGCTTGATAATGAAAAGAATGATAATGAAAAGCTTGATAATGAAAAGCTTGACGATAATACTATAGTGCGATGGACTCCACTCGGTGGATCGCCAATATCTATATTAGAAGAAATAGCAGATGAATTTGATCTTGAGACTGAAATAGAAGATGCGCAGGCTTCTGATGCATATATACAGCCACCCGATGAATGTGACGACGATTCATGTTCAAATAATATGTTGGATGATGAAGGGAGCAAAGGACGTCGCAATTTTGTTAGTTTCACAGGCACTAAGGCAGAAATTGATAAAGCATACATTCGGTTCAGGGAACTAATGATAGAACGTATTAACAGGTTATAGCCATTATAAACTTCAGGTAATGAGCATTGACAGATGATTTTTTTCATAAACGCCTTGTCATCTCCTTAGCCTATCTTGTTTGCATAACCTGTGCAGAGCTTCTTACAACCTACAGTCCTAAGTATGGCATTGCATTCCATGGTCTCGTTATTTTTGCACTATTTATTCACTCCTCATTAATAAGTGATCGGGCATTCTCTCAATGGATGATTGTTCTTATCATCGCCCCTCTTATTCGAATACTTAGCTTTTCCACGCCTTCTTCACAATTCAGCTATTTCGCATGGTTTTTAATCATAAGTCTTCCTATCTACATTGCAATATTCACCTGCATACGTATTCAGAATATCAATCTAAAAGATATTGGACTTGTTCTTCCAAAATTAAAATTTCTGCCGATTGAAATCGCAACCATCTTTCTTGCTTTTCCTCTTGGTCTGATGGAATATTATATATTAAAGCCTGGAATAATCGCTGAACTTGGCTTTGAAGCTATGATCGTACCTTCACTGATTATGATAGTAGCCACAGGTTTTTTAGAAGAATTGTCATTTCGCGGGCTCTTGCAGTATCACGCAACTAAAACAATGGGGTTCTATGGCATCATTTTTATATCTGCTCTTTTCGGGTTTATGCATATTGGAAACCTCAGTTTTTCCGATGTCTTCTTTGCAGGGAGTGTTGGCTTTATTTATTCAATGGTGGTAAGAAAAACAGGATCTATTTATGGCGTGACCATCTCACATGGCATGATAAATATCATAATGTTTTTGATTGCTCCGCACTACTTTTAAGTTATAATTCAAGCTTCCATATTTTATCTCCGACATGATGGATTGATTTTACAGCCCTGCCCTGTGAGTTTACCATATCTGTACCATCTTTCAGTGCTTCGCCAATAGCAAGTGGTTTGCCATATCGTTCTTCTGTAATTACTACAATATCTCCAGTTTGTATGCTTTCATCTGCTTCAATGATGCCAGGTGCCATCACATTAGCCCCATTAACAATAAAAGACACAGCACCACTGTCTACCACCACTTTCGGTTGTTTGATATCAAGATGCGCGATGCTTTTCAGTGTTGGCAGGAGACGTTTGTCAACAAGAAAAAAAGCAGGCGTTCGGTTAATAATAATAAGCATCTGCCCATCAAATTCCGCAATCTCAATATTTTTATCTTTTAAAAAAGTGGTCATGTCGATATTGAGTGATGTTTTTATCTCTTCTATCAAATGTTTTACTTTACTTTTTTTTATTTTATGTCGTGTTTTTATTTTCACATAACACCACTGACTCGATATTTTTAAATATTATTTAGGTTTGTTATTGATTTAATAACATTTAGAGGTTTCGAACATGCTACCATCTATTCTTGCATCCTGGCCAGGTCATTTATAATGTGATGTGTTAAATATGGAAATATATGAGCATGAAAGGTATAAGAGTTATATAGTCAAACACCTATCATTCAGGATTTCTGAATGTGTGGCGCAAATTTATTAATCCATGATTTAGCGTAATTTAATTTCTTT
>RXIJ01000102.1 GCA_004212095.1 Methanosarcinales archaeon
ACATTCCAAAAACATCCAATCAAGCAGAACATGTTTTTTCCCTTTTTCAACCGATTATTGATGCCGCAAATAGTTTTTCAACGGGCGCTGGAAACTTCTTAAGACTGCCTATGTTTTATAAAAATTTCCATTTCTATTCTTCGGGATTAAATAAAGATAAGAATACAATGCATTCCATAGGAGTTGATTCGGATTCGATGTTTGATTTTATCCAATTGCCTTAAGAGCACCAACATGTAATGTAATGTAATGTAATGGTCACCTATAATGCAAGGGTTTATGAATACCTAAGGCTGCTTAGAACTGTTAAAATATAATGACTACCTGTTCTGCTCCTGCAAAGATATACCTGTCTGGTGAGCATGCCGTGGTGTATGGCGAACCTGCTATAGCTTGTGCTGTAGAACTGCGAACACAGGTCACTGTAGAACCAGCAAGTTCCACAACTGTTATTTCCGGAGGCGTTCCAACCAGAATTGAAACCACTCCATACATAATAGAGGCGTTGGAACAGATCAGACGTGTGCACCCTGTACCGGATGTATCGATACATATTACCTCAGATATACCAACCGGCGCTGGGGTTGGCTCATCTGCCGCACTCACCGTGGCTTTGCTCAAGGCATTATCCATCGAATTTGGTGTTGATATTGATGTTTTGCAGATTGCATCGATGGCATACGATGTTGAACTTTCGGTGCAGGGCGCGGCAAGTCAAACTGACACATTTATCTCTACCATGGGTGGAATAGCACTGATGCCTGATCGCATATTTCTTCCGCATCCGGAATGCAGCATTGTTATTGGTGATACAGGCATGCGAGGGAAAACCTCGACAATGGTTGCAAGGGTCGCAGAATTGAGGAATATCTATCCAAAAGTAGCTGAACATATTATCAAATCAATTGGAATTATTGCACACATAGGAGCTGTTTTGCTTGAGAAAAAAGATTATTCGGGGGTCGGCAGACTGATGAATATTAATCATGGATTACTTGAATCACTTGGGGTTGGCACATTTCCACTTTCACAACTTGTATATAGAGCGCGAGATGCTGGCGCATTTGGAGCCAAGATTACAGGTGCTGGTGGTGGTGGCTGCATGGTAGCCTTAACTGATAAACCAGAAGATGTTATAAAAAATATTGAGTGCTGTTATGGAAAAACGATGGTTGTAAAACCTGCAAGAGAAGGTGTAAGAGAAGAGTGAAACCTGTATTATTAAAGATTGGTGGGAGTGTAATAACAGACAAGAGGCAGGAGTGCACATTTAAGATGCAAAATATCAAACGCATTGCAGGAGAGATCGCAAGAGCCTCTGTACCGATAGTAATCGTGCACGGTGCTGGTTCATTTGGACATCCACAGGCAAAAAAATATCACATACAGCAAAATCCGGATACAGAGGGGCTGGCTAAAACTCATCGAGCAGTTTTAGAACTGAATACTGTTTTTGTGGAAACCTTAGAAGAGGAAGGTGTTGCAGCAACAGGTGTTCATCCATTGGATTGTCTGCTTGCAGAGAGGGGTGTTGTTAAACGGTGGGAAATCGAAATCATAAAAAAAATGGTTGATTTTGGGGTCACACCAGTAATTCATGGAGATGTTGTAATGGATACGGTCAATGGCATCTCGGTAATTTCCGGAGATCAAATCCTTACATACCTTGCAAAAAAACTGGATGTTACAGTAATTGGTGCAGGTACTGCTGTTGATGGAGTACTCGATAAAAATGGAAGAACGATTCCTCATATAACCTCATCTAATTTCAAGGAAGTGTCAGATTACATAATAGGTTCCACTGATGATGATGTGACTGGTGGTATGAGGGGTAAAGTATTAGAACTATTGAAGCTTGCAGAATTCGGAATAGAGTCAGTGATCTTTAATGCAGAGCTAAGTAATATGGTTTTTAAATTTCTGTCAGGTGAAGTAATCAAGGCAACACGTATTAGTGGAGCTTAAGTGATGAACACCTCCATTCGAAAAATAGAACATTTGAAATTGTGTGCAGAAGAGGATGTAGAAGCCAGAAAGAACACTATGTTTAGTTTAGCTGGCTTTGGAGATATTCATCTTGTACACCAGGCTCTTCCTGAAATTAACAAAAAAGATATCGACACATCCACCAGGTTTTTCAATCGAAGATTCAGTGCCCCGATTATGATTGCTTCAATGACCGGGGGGCATCCTGACACCTTTGAAATTAACCACAGACTCGCACTTGCAGCAGCCGAGCTTAATGTTGGCATTGGTGTTGGAAGTCAGAGGGCAGCTATTGAAGACCCTAAACAGGAAAGCTCTTTTAAAATTGTAAGAGATGCGGCGCCAGATGTCTTTGTTCAGGCGAACATTGGGGCAGTTCAGTTAACGAAATACGGTGTAAGAATGGCACAGAAGGTTGTTGACATGATCGATGCCGATGCCCTTTCCATTCACCTGAACTTTTTACAGGAAGCTATACAGCCAGAAGGTGATACTGATGCAACAGGTTGTCTTACTGCCATACGTAAGGTATGCAGCGAGCTTTCCATTCCTGTAATTGTAAAAGAAACCGGGGCTGGCATTTCTTATGAAACCGCCAGTGCACTGGTGGATGCTGGTGTTTCAGCAATCGATGTCGGTGGCATGGGTGGAACCAGCTGGGCTGGTGTTGAGGCATACCGTGCAAAGGATAGAGGGGATGTGATGTCTGAGCATCTTGGAAATGTTTTCTGGAACTGGGGGATACCAACTGCTGCAAGCATTATTGAATGCAGGGGCCGGGTACCTGTAATTGCAACAGGCGGGGTGCGAAATGGTATAGATGTGCTAAAATCACTTGGTCTTGGTGCTAATCTTTGCGGCATTGCACTGCCGTTATTAAAACCAGCAATGAAAAGCAAAAATCATGTTATTGAAATATTAGTTCAGGTTATTGAAGAATTAAAAGTAGCCATGTTTCTATGCGGTTGTGCAGATATTAGATCTGTTAAGAACATACCTGTTATAGTTACTGGTAATACACGTCAATGGCTTGAAGGAAAAGATTTTGATATAAAATAATAAAGGAGATAATATAATGAATAATATTGGAATAACCGCGGTCGGAGGCTACAATGAAATGGGTAGGAATATGACCGCAGTACGAGTCGACAACAATGTAGTAATTCTGGATATGGGACTTCGTCTTGATATGGTACAGATACACGAAGATGTGGAAATCGATCAGATACACTCTCTTGACCTGATAAAAATGGGCGCTATACCAGATGACACTGTACTAAAAGAGGTCAGCAGTGATGTATGCGCTATTGCCTGCACACACGGGCACCTTGACCATATTGGAGCCATACCAAAACTTGCTCACAGGTATAATGCTCCAATCCTTGCTACACCATATACAGCAGAACTTATCAAGCACGAGATAGAAGGCGAGAGAAAATTCAGGGTAAAAAATCAAGTGATTTCTGTGCCGCAGGGAGGCACGTACTCAGTAACCAAAGATATTACTATCGAGTTTATCAGGGTTCAACACAGCATTATAGATGCATCTTTTATAGCGATCCACACACCGGATGGCATAATACTTTATGCCAATGATTTCAAACTCGATCGCACCCCCACCCTTGGCGAACCTCCTGATTTTGCCCGTTTGAAAGAAATCGGAAAAGAAGGTGTTATAGCCATGATTGTCGAGAGCACGAATGCAGGAAATATCGGAAAAACGCCTTCGGAAAAAATAGCAAAAGACCTGCTGTTAGATGCACTCCTTGGAACTGAAGAAACGGAAACTGGAGTAATCGTTACCACTTTCTCGTCCCACATAGCTCGCATCAATGCAATACTTGAGGCAGCAAAAAAGATGGATCGCATTCCTGTGCTGCTTGGCCGCTCGATGAAGCGATATGTTAAAACCGCAGAGGAACTAAACTATATCGATCTGCCGGGAAATGTCAAAATCTATGGTAACAGAAACACGATAGATCGTGCCCTGAAACAAATCATGCGAGAAGGAAAAGAGAAATATCTACTGATCGTAACAGGACATCAAGGGGAGCCTGGTGCAGCTTTAACCCGTATGGTAAATGAAGAAACACCGTATAGCATTGAAGCAGGTGACAAGCTGGTCTTTTCAGCAAGCACTATACCAAACCCGATGACTCAAGCCAATAGATATGCACTCGAGACGAAACTTCAAATGCGCGGTGCACGCATCTACAAAGATGTACACACATCAGGACACGCATCCTCTGAAGACCACTGGGAGCTTCTGCGAATGGTGCAGCCAGAACACGTGATACCAGCCCATGGAAACATCAATATGCACAGCAACTACGTAGAAATGGCAGAGACCGCCGGATATGTACTTGGGGAAACCGTGCACATCCTACGAAATGGTGAAGAGATACTACTGGAATAATGAAAACTGCAAATCTGCGATTTGCAGAAAGTAAACAGTAGTTCTCGATTGTGGAAGCACTGCAAAGCTGCGCTTTGCAGAAATAGTTCTCGATTGCGTTAGCAATCGAGTGCATAGAAAACAACGAACACTATCGAAAATTTTATAAATAGAAATAGTGAAAGTAACTAAAAATGGAGAAAGAAATGAAAAGCAAAAGAAACAGATCTTGGAAGATATCGATGTTTGCATTTCTTTTCGCAGTACTGGCAGTTATAAGCATTGGATGCGCATCCGCTGATACGATTTATGTGCCAAAAGAGGGAAATCAGACAATCCAGCAGGCAGTTAATAACGCCTCAGAAGGCGATGCGATAATCGTCCGCGACGCATACACCGGAATAAAAGAGAATATTGACGTGACTGTAGCTTATTTGACGATTCAGTCAGAGAACGGATCAGCAAACTGCATCGTGAACGCATTGAATTCAAACGACCATGTCTTCATGTCTTTGATGTGCAGCAAAATTACGTGAATATCTCAGGGTTCACGGTGGAAAATGCGACTGAAATATATAAGGTTGGAATATATCTTCACAGCGTGGAACATTGCAACATCTCCAGTAACAACGCCTCGAACAACTACCACGGCATCTACCTGTATTCTTCGAGCAACAACACGCTCACGAATAACACCGCTAACTCGAACAACTACCACGGCATCTACCTGTGGTCTTCGAGCAACAACAACACGCTCACGAATAACACCGCTAACTCGAACAACGACTACGGCATCTCCATGTGGTCTTCGAGCAACAACAACACGCTCACGAATAACACCGCTAACTTGAACAGCTACGGCATCTGGCTGGCTTCTTCGAGCAACAACAACCTAACGAGCAACACCATTAACTCGAACAACAACTACGGAATCTCCATGTGGTCTTCGAGCAACAACATACTCTACCACAACAATCTCATCAACAACACCAACA
>RXIJ01000092.1 GCA_004212095.1 Methanosarcinales archaeon
ATGCTCCTCTTTGATGAGTTGAAAAAAATCTTAAATTTAAAGTTACTCAATGTTGAGTATAAAGAGGGAACCGATGCTTGATGATGAAGGATGCAAGTGTGAAAATTTGATTTTTACTATGAACCTGATAGCCGGGCATGTAAAAAAAATGTCTAATGACCTTGATATAAAGTCTGTATCAAAGCTTGTCTGCAAACTTGTATCTGTAAAAAAAAATTTGTTCAGGGTGTTTATTATGGGTGCAGGACGCTCAGGACTTGTTGGGAGCTCGTTTGCCATGCGGTTGATGCATCTCGGATTCACTGTATTTGTGGTAGGAGAAACCACAACACCGGCAGTGCACCGTGATGATATAGTAATAGCTATTTCAGGTTCGGGAGAAACACCATCGATTATAAGCCTTGGAAAAATAACAAAAGATATCAGTGCAACACTGATAGCTATAACATCGAACCCGCATGCAGCACTTGCTGGAATGTCAGATATTACAGTAAAAATTCGTGGGCGTACCGGTGACCTTGCTGGAGAAGGATACCTTGAGCGCCACATGAAAGGGAAATACAGAACACTTACACCGATGGGTACAACCTTTGAAGTATCAACGATGATATTCCTTGATTCTGTGATAGCAGAACTGATGGTACTGATAGATGCTACAGAGGCTGATTTAAAAAAACGACACTCTGTGTTTGATTAAAACCTGCACAACGAAGTTGTGCAGAGATACTGGTAACTTTTAATTCTTGATTGTGATAGTAATCTATCGGCGTTCGGTTAAGGCACCACTAAATCGTTACCATCTTTATATACACTAACTACAATCACGGTTGTCTGAGGGCAATAGTATGGACAACCACACTAAACAAACAGATCCAGGTGTTGAATATCTCATGCAGATGTTTCCATGGTAGTTCTTACGTAATCTAGCTCGAAAAATTGGATTTATCAAACGAATACGCAATATCGATCCTGTTATATTCTTCTGGGTTTTCATACTCGGATTTGGAGTTGATTTTCTCAGATCTATCAGAACACTTGAACGATGATGAGATACCTAAGATGGTGTTTAAGAAATTGAGAGTTGTCGATAACTCTGCACAACGAAGTTGTGCAGATACGAAAGTGTTATTTAATGGGGAGCTGTATTAAGTTATGATTTCGCATGGATAATGAACTTATGAGAATCGGAGTATCTCTTCCAGAGAATTTGTTGAGTCGTTTTGATGGCATTATTTCTCAACGGGGTTATTCATCTCGCTCAGAAGGTATCAGGGATGCAATACGCGGCTACATTCGATATTATGAATGGATGCGTGACATTAGAGGTGAACGGTATGGTGCTATCTCTCTCACTTATAACCACCATCAACGTGGACTGACAGACGAGTTGGCTGATATAGAACACGAATATATCGGTACAATACAATCAACACTTCATGTACATATTGACAAAGATAACTGCTTTGAATTGATAGTAATTCATGGCGAAGGTATGGAAATAAAAGAGCTGACAGAGCGATTAATATCTCTTAAAGGAGTTGAGCACACCAAGCTTACAACCATCGTACCTGAACTTTAGAGCGCCATAAAAATTTGAGACAACAAGTTTTATCTACTGATTTTCTTATTGGTAAGGCACTATGCGAATTGTGATGAAGTTTGGTGGAAGCTCTGTTGGTGATGGTGATCGTATAAAACACGTTGCTCATCTGGTCAAACACTTTCTGGATGAAGGCAATAAGGTTATTGTGGTCACCTCTGCTCTTGGGGGCATCACAGACCTACTTTTAAAAATGGCAAGTAAAGCAGCTATTGGAGTTGATTCTGCCCATATCAAGGAGTTTATAATCAATCTCGCAGAAACCCACAGTCAGGCGGCTCTTGATGCCATTGGTGAGCAGCCCATTGCATCCGAAGTACTCGAAAAGATCGATTCAAGACTTGAGGGACTTGAAAGAGTGCTTAATGATGTCTGTTGCTCTAAGAGGCTTACTGCACGGTCTTTAGATTATATCTCTTCTTATGGCGAGCGTCTTTCCGCACCGATTCTTTCCGGAGCATTGCGTCTTGAAGGTGTCAATTCAATGGCATTTACCGGTGGCGAAGCTGGCATCGTTACAACTTCTGATTATGGTAATGCGAGTCCCCTTGAGCGTACATACCAACAGGTCCAAGAGAAGTTGGGTTCTCTGATAGAAAATAGCGTGCCGGTTATCTCTGGTTTTATTGCCAAGTGCGAATCTGATACCGTGACAACCCTTGGGCGCGGTGGCTCTGATTTTACAGCTTCAATCATCGCAGCAGCTATTCATGCTGATGAAATCTGGTTGTGGAAGGATGTTCCTGGCATTATGACAGCAGATCCAAAGATTGTACCAGAGGCACAGGTGATTCACACAATCTCATACATTGAAGCTATGGAAATGTCCTATTTTGGCGCGAAAATACTACATCCTCGCGCCATTGAACCTGCTATCCGCCATGGCATACCGGTACGAGTTAAGAGCACTTTTGAACCAGAGCTTAACGGCACACTTATAGTTAAGGAAGAAAAAAAGATAGCAAATACAGTAAAGGCAGTCTCTGTTATTACTGATATGGCACTGATCAATATATCTGGTGTTAGCATGATAGGACATGTTGGCGTTGCTGCACATATTTTCACCACTCTTGCTGATGCAGGCGTCAATATCACTATGATCAGCCAGGCATCATCCGAGGCAAATATTTCACTGGTTGTGGAAAGAAATCATCTTGATATGGCTATCGCGGCTCTCCAATCTGGTTTTAAGAATGGGATCATAAGAAATATAAATTATGATAAACGTATCGGGGTGGTAGCTGTTGTTGGTTCTGGTATGGCGGGAATGCCGGGGGTATCAGGGCGTGTATTCAGTGCAATTGGTATGGCAAAGATCAATGTCATCATGATCAGCCAGGGCTCATCCCAGCATAATATTTCCTTTGTGGTATCTATTGATGATGCCTACGGTGTGGTGAGAATACTTCATCGAGAGTTTGGGCTTGACAAAATGGAAATCTTTTATTAATAATCATGTGAAAAGTATTTTATAGAATAAAGGAATAGAACTAAAGTATGACAAAAGCAGTAATAGTTTATGCAACCTTTAATGGTTACACAAAAAAGATGGCAGAAGCGATTGGCGAAGGATTGATGGGTGCCGGAATTGAAGTTAAATCAATCATTGCTACAAAAGCAAAGGCTAACGACCTTGATGATGCTGATGTTGTAATTCTTGGCTGCCCGACATACGGTCACAACTTGTTGTATGGGATGAAGAGATTTCTTTTAGAGATGGAAAAAGCAGATGTGAAAGGAAAGATTGGGGCAGCTTTTGGCTCTTACGAATGGAGTGGTGAATCTGTAAGTAAGATAGATACTACGATGAGATACAGGTTCAGTATGGATATGGTAGAGCCGTTGAGGCTTATGGGGGCGCATCCAACTGGACTTAAGGACTCAAATGAGTTTGGAAGGAAAATTGCAGACAAGATTAAAATTGGTGGCATTTAGGTATAACCTAAATTTGACAGATTTTACCTTTTTTGAAATATGGCATCCCTTCCTTTAGCCTGTAATTTCATGTGTTTTGTCAAGAGAGTCCAACTGGAATCTATAAGATATCGCAAAAACAAGCCGTACGGCTATGAAACTCGTGGAGTCTAACGAAAATTTAATTCACACTGGGATATATTCCAAGTTTCCAATAATTTAGGCACAACTCTTCTTATTTTACCATATTTGCACTTCTTACTATTGAAAAGTATATATTGCATTGTGCCTAATAGTTATGCACAATGAAACCATTTACACGTATCAAGAATATTAAAGGCCATGAATACCTCTACGAGATAACTCCTTACTACGATTCCGGAACAAAAAAGGTAAAACAAAAAAGCAAATATCTAGGCAAAAACGTTGACGGAAAGCCCATCAAAGTTAGATCACAGATCAAACCTCTGATTTCAACTCCTAAAAAAGTACTTTCTTATGGCGAGTTCCTTCCACTTTTCAAAATCATTGAAGATTTGAAGCTTGACAGAATTCTTTCCAAAGTGTTACCAGAACAACATGTATGGGCTACGCTATCCGTGGCCATGAATTATATCATCAAACCACTTGCATCCGTGCACATTAAAAGTTGGTATGAAGGTACGGTTCTTTCAGTAAATCACCCGGATATCCCTATATCTTCACAATCATTATCGAACCTATTTGAGTTGATAGGAAATGATGCTACTCACATCGATTTTACCCATCATCTAATTCAGAGAACATCTACTTCCAGTACTCTTGTCTATAACATTACATCGATATCGTCATATTCACAAATAATCAATCTGCTGGAAAATGGTTACAACAGAGATGAATTTACCTTGCCTCGGATAAACCTCTCAATTATAATTGACAGGGAACTCGGAATACCAATTATGTATGACCTTTATACAAGAAGTATTGTGGATGTATCCACACTGAAAAACACACTTACAAAGATTCAGGCACAGGGGATACAAAATTATACTAT
>RXIJ01000027.1 GCA_004212095.1 Methanosarcinales archaeon
GGGGGGCTGCATGAACTTGCAATTATTCTGTCGTACTCAGCGCTTTCAACCATCTTCTTTGGCATCATATTCGGGGAAGTGTTTGGATTTCCGCTATTTAATATAACGCATCATGAAATAGTAGAAGGGGGCATTCTCGGTATTGCCGGCCCCAATATTGGGATATTACAGCTTCCAATACATAGGTTTGCCGAGGTGAAGCCACTGCTTGTAATGACTTTTGTTATAGGCATACTTCATGTTACTCTTGGACTCATTCTTGGAATCAGAAATGTTGCTGTTGAGCGTGGATTTAAACATGCTGTGCTTGAAAAGATGTGCTGGCTTATGATACTCTTTGGCGGAATTATGGCAATTGTAACTGCCATGCCGGCAATACTCTGGGGAGACATCTTAAACACACAAGACCCAATCTTCGTATCAGGAATTGTGCTCGGAATAATTGGGATCATCCTTCTGGTTAAAGGTGAGGGAGCTATAGCAATCATGGAGATTCCAACACTTTTGAGTAATATCTTTTCTTATGCAAGAATTCTTGCGATAGGACTCTCATCAGCAGGCATTGCCCTTGCAGTAAATACGGAGTTTTTATCGTAATAGGTATACTGGTGTTGATAATTGGTCACACCATCAATTTACTTCTTGGAATTATAGGCCCTGGACTGCACTCATTAAGGTTGCAGTACGTGGAATTTTTCACTAAATTTTATGAAGGCGGCGGAACAAAATATGATCCGTTTGGCTTTATACGAAAATATACAGAGGAATGAAGAAATATGGTAGAAGCTGAAGCAATGGGATTAATTGCACTTGGTGCAGGTTTAGCAGTAGGACTAACAGGTCTTGGCGCTGGTATTGGCGAGCAGAGCATTGGCGCTGCAGCCATCGGTGCTATGGCAGAAGATCCAAAGTTTTTTGGTAAAGGTTTGTTAATGACCGTTATTCCGGAATCAATCGTAATTTTCGGGCTCGTTGTGGCATTGATATTACTCTTCGTGTTCTGAATATCGTTTAACTTTTAAACAGGAATTTACGTCCATGGGACTCGAAACAGTTGTAGCAGGTATTATAGAAAAGGGAAAAGAACAAACAAAGTTAATACTCCAGGAGGCAGACGAAGAGGTAAATGGCATTCTCAAAAGAGCGAAAAGTGAGGCTGAAAAAGAGCGAGAGGAACTGGAAGATGCAGCACGTGCAGAGGCTGAACAACTTAAAAAACAAGAGATTTCAAGTGCACACCTCAGAGTGAAACGGGAAGCCTTGAATGCGCGTCAAGCAATGTTTGAAGAAGTGCAGAAGAACGTAGCAGATCGCATAGGTAGTATTTCCGATGAAAAGAATGAGAAAATTTTGGAAGCAATTCTTAAAAAGCATACTACAGCAGGTTCAGGAATATATTCCAACCGAAGAGATAAAACACTTGTTGAGAGAACTTCCAAACTTGACTATGCGGGGAGCATCGATTGTCTTGGCGGTGTGGTAATCGAGAGCAGTGATAGAACAGTGCAGTATGATTATACATACGATACAATACTGCAGGACATTAATGAGAAATCACTAAAACAAGTATCAGAGATGCTTCTTGGGTGATTCTTGATGTGTGGACTATTCAAAACCCCAGCTTACGCATACATAACTGCCCGTGTGCGTGCACGAAAGAGAAAACTCATCCCTAAAGAGACATATCCCAAGCTATTAAACATGCAACTGCCAGAGATCATTCGATTTATTGAAGAATCAGAATACAAGAAGGATGTTGATGAACTTTCAGCTAAATTCAAGTCAATAGACCTTCTTGAGCATGCCCTTAGCAGGAGTCTTGGAGCTTCTTATAGAAAATTAATGGACATTTCCCGGGGAGAGGTCAATTATCTGATAACAGAATATATGCGTAGATGGGATGTCTGGAATATCAAAACCGTACTCCGTGGCAAATACTACGGTGCTTCGGAAGAGGAAATCTTAAACTGTGTGGTATCAGCAGGTGAACTACACTATCCGGAACTTGAATTAATGGTAAAAAAAGAGAGTATTGGGGATGTAATCGCTTCCCTTGAACATACCCCATATTATCCGGTACTTACAAATTATGAGGGAGGAATGCTTAACAAAATAGAAGATGAGCTTGATAGTTTATCTTATACACGACTGCTCGATGCTGTCGGCGGCTCACCCGGGGAAAAATTCTTCTTAAAATTTATTAAAACAGAGATAGACATAAAGAATTTAAAGATGTTGTTCAGACTGAAAAAGGCTGGAGTTGAACGTGAACATGTTCAAAACATCTTAATCACCGGTGGTCTGGAGTTAAAAGAATCCGATCTAACCAGATTGTCAGGATTGTCCTTTCCCGAACTTGTTCACTCACTGGACGGTTATTCATACTGGCGGTCAATATCTGATGTGGTCAGTGATAAGATGACCACGTTAATGGATGTGGATACGAAATTAGATGCTCACCTGATGAATTATGCATCACAAATTTCTCACTATTACCCCTTGTCTATACTTCCGGTGCTTGATTATGTGTTGAGCAAAAAGATCGAAGTTGACAATCTACGGGTTATTGCACGAGGAAAAGAGCTGAAATTGGCTGATGAAATCATACGAAGCCATCTGGTGATGTAACATGGAATTGGCAGCACTCGATTGCTTCACAACTCGATTACTGCGTAATCGAGAATTATTTCTTCAAAGCGCAGCTTTGCAGGTGATCTAATATGAAATTGGCAGCACTCGATTGCTTCACAACTCGATTACTGCGTAATCGAGAATTATTTCTTCAAAGCGCAGCTTTGCAGGTGATCTAATATGGAATTAGCAGTGGTTGGACAAAGTGAATTCACTCTTGGATTCAGACTTGCAGGAGTTAAAAAAGTGTATGATATAACAGATGATAATTTAATTGAGATAGTGCAAAACACTATGCATAATCCGGAAGTTGGAATCATTGTAATGCATAATGATGACCTTCTCAGGCTTCCGGCACAACTCATGGCGGAACTCAATGAATCGGTTGAGCCAACTGTAGTTGCAATTGGCGGAAAAGGCGAAAGTAACTTAAGAGATAAAATAAAACAATCAGTAGGTGTTGATCTGTGGAAGTAAAAGGTGAAATTTATCGAATCTCAGGGCCTGTTGTCACTGCCCTTAACATCAATGCTCGCATGTATGATGTGGTCAAAGTGGGAGATGAAGGTCTGATGGGCGAAGTGATAGGTATCAAAGGAGAAAAAACCATTATACAGGTGTATGAGGACACTTCAGGTGTTAAACCTGGTGAACCGGTTATTGATACTGGCATGCCATTATCCGTAGAACTTGGGCCTGGTCTTCTTAAGAGTATATACGATGGTATCCAGCGACCGCTTCCTGTACTAAAGGAGAAGATGGGAGATTTTATTCAGCGTGGAGTAAGCGCAAGCGGTCTTGACCATAACAAACAATGGGAATTCAAACCAGTTGTAAAGAAGGGTGACAAACTTAAAGGTGGCAAAATCATTGGAACTGTGCAGGAAACAGAGAATATCCTACATAGGATACTTCTTCCACCAAACGTGTCAGGCGTGGTTGATGAGATTAATGAGGGTATGTTTACTGTTGATGATGTGATTGGCAGGCTCTCTGATGGAACAGAACTCAAACTCATGCACTATTGGCCTGTGCGACATCCAAGACCGGTAAAGAATAAACTACGTCCAACGATCCCACTCATTACCGGACAGCGAATCTTCGATGGATTGTTTCCACTTGCAAAAGGTGGAACAGCAGCTATCCCCGGACCATTTGGCAGCGGTAAAACCGTAATGCAGCAGCAGCTTGCAAAATGGAGCGATGCTGAAATAGTGGTGTACATCGGATGCGGTGAGCGCGGCAATGAGATGGCTGACGTATTGAATGAGTTTCCGGAACTGGAGGACCCAAAAACTGGCAGACCATTGATGGAGAGAACTGTTCTTATAGCTAATACTTCCAATATGCCTGTTGCAGCAAGAGAAGCATCAGTGTACACTGGAATTACCATAGCAGAATATTATCGTGACATGGGATACGATGTGTCACTCATGGCAGATTCAACTTCCAGATGGGCTGAAGCAATGAGGGAAATCTCGTCACGACTTGAAGAAATGCCTGGTGAAGAAGGCTACCCTGCATACCTTGCAGCAAAACTTGCAGAGTTTTATGAGCGTGCCGGAAGAGCCAAAACTCTATGTGAGGATGAAGGATCTGTCACTGTTATCGGTGCAGTATCACCACCAGGTGGTGACTTCTCAGAGCCGGTTACGCAGAACACATTACGAATCGTGAAGGTATTTTGGGCATTAGACGCAAAACTTGCACAGCGCCGTCACTTCCCGGCTATAAACTGGCTTACAAGCTACTCTCTTTATGGCAGAACCCTTGACGAATGGTACACTAAAAATGTATCAACCGAATGGACAAAGCTTCGATCTAATACAATGAATTTACTTCAAAGAGAAGCAGAACTCCAGGATATTGTGCAGCTTGTAGGTTCTGATGCTCTGCCTGATGATCAGCAGTTAACGCTTGAAATTGCCCGTATGGTGCGAGAGTATTTCCTGCAGCAGAATGCATATCATGACGTTGACAGCTACTGTCCGATGATTAACCAGTATAAAATGCTAAAAGCAATCCTCACGTGGGGCGAAAAAGCAGTATTAGCTCTTGAATCAGGTGCATCAGTGACAAATATCATTGCACTTGAATCAAGGGACATGCTTGCAAAGGTTAGATTTGAAAAGGATATTGATGTAGTTCTTGATACTGTGATGAAGAAAGCAGATGAAGAGTTCGCAGCTCAAACGCATAGAGGTAAATAAAATGGCAAAAGAGTATAAAACCATTGGTGAAATTGCAGGACCACTTATATTTGTTGAAAAAACAGAACCTGTCGGCTACAACGAGCTTGTAAATGTTACGCTTGCTGATGGTTCTGTTAAACGAGGGCAGGTGCTTGACACCTCAAAGGACATTGTTGTGGTGCAGGTATTTGAAGGTACCGGAGGATTAAACAAGGACTCGGGTGTGCGATTTACAGGAGAAACCATCAAACTGCCAGTATCATCTGAACTACTTGGGCGCATCCTTTCCGGGTCTGGAGAGCCACTTGATGGCGGTCCAAGAATTGTGCCTGAAGATCGCTGGGAGATTACAGGAGCAGCCATCAATCCATATTCAAGAAAGCCCCCTGAAGAATTTATTCAAACAGGCATCTCAACGATTGATGGAATGAACACTCTTGTTCGCGGACAGAAACTTCCTATATTTTCCGGATCAGGTCTGCCCCACAATGAGATAGCTCTTCAGATTGCACGCCAAGCAAAGGTGCTTGGTGCAGAAGAAGAATTTGCAGTCGTGTTTGCAGCTATGGGCATCACCAGTGAAGAGGCACAACACTTTATGTATGACTTCGAGCGAACAGGTGCACTTGAGCGTGCAGTAGTGTTCACAAACCTTGCCGATGATCCTGCAGTGGAACGACTAATTACTCCAAGACTGGCGCTCACAGCAGCAGAATATCTTGCTTATGAGTGTGAAATGCACGTGCTTGTCATTCTAACAGACATGACTAACTACTGTGAAGCTCTGCGGCAGATGGGCGCGGCAAGAGAAGAGGTGCCAGGGCGGCGAGGGTATCCAGGTTACATGTACACTGATCTTGCATCACTCTATGAGCGGGCTGGTGTGATAAAAGGGAAAAAAGGTTCTGTTACCCAGTTCTCTATTCTCTCGATGCCTGGTGATGATATTACTCACCCAATACCAGACCTCAGTGGCTACATCACCGAGGGGCAGATTGTTATTTCAAGAGAACTTCACATGAAAGGCATTTATCCACCAATAAACGTACTGCCATCTCTCTCACGCCTGATGAACTCTGGCATAGGATCTAAAAGAACAAGGGAAGATCATAAAGCAGTCTCTGACCAGTTGTATGCAGGCTATGCAGAAGGTTTAGATCTTCGGGGTCTTGTGGCAATCGTTGGCAAGGAGGCACTTTCTGAAAGAGATCGGAAATTCCTTGAGTTTGCGGATTTGTTTGAGGATCGATTCGTGCGACAGGGGATGGAGGAAGACAGGGATATCGAAACAACTCTTGATCTTGGCTGGGAACTGCTTGCAACGCTTTCCGAGTCGCAACTCACACGTATCGACAACAAATATATTGAGAAATATCATCCTGCACATAGAAACAAGAACAAGAAAACAGTAGAATCTTCCACTGAGTAAATATGGTAATCTGCACAACTTCGTTGTACGGAACTGTACTCAACGCGAGCATAGATAACTCTCGATCGCGAAGTACTGCACAACTTCGTTGTACAGAAATGACAAATCTTATTTAGCTAAGGTAAATATGGCAGTAAAGGATACGATCTGCACAACTTCGTTGTACAGAAATGACAAGTCTTATTTAACTAAGGTAAATATGGCAGTAAAGGATACGATCTGCACAACTTCGTGTACAGAAATAACAAATCTTATTTAGCTAAGGTAAATATGGCAATAAAGGATACGATTAAACCAACCCGTTCAGAGCTTATAGGACTTAAAAAAAAGGTCAAGCTATCAGAGAGCGGACACAAGCTTCTTAAAATGAAGCGTGATGGGCTCATCATAGAACTATTTGACATTCTTGATAAAGCTAAGAATGTGAGAAGTGAAGTTGAGAAGGACTATGAAATTGCTCAACAAAATCTAAACATTGCGAAAACAATCGAGGGTGTGGTGGCTGTAAAATCCACTGCTTTTGCTCTTAAAGATGCACCAGTGATAACGCTTGAAAGCAAGAATGTGATGGGTGTGGTGGTTCCAAGAATTGAATCGACCAGTGTTAAAAAAAACATCATCGAGCGCGGCTACGGCATCATTGGAACAAGTTCGTGTATCGATGAGGCTGCTGATGCCTATGAAAATCTTGTTGAAAAAATCATCATTGCAGCAGAGATCGAAACCACGATGAAAAAGCTTCTTGACGATATTGAAAAAACAAAGCGTCGTGTCAATGCTCTCGAGTTTAAAGTCATTCCGGAATTATCTGAAGCAATGGATTTTATCATGCTGCGGCTTGAGGAAATGGAGAGGGAAGAGACATTTAGACTGAAGAAAATTAAATCATAGATGTCAGCGTCTGACCACATTTTTAATTTTTTGATACGCAAGTATGAAGACACGGAATCGCGCATTTTCATCATGAAATGGTTGTTACGAACCTCACTTGCAATGTTAGTGCTTGGCTGTTTTATCATTTGTTATATACTATTTAAATAAATCCTTATTCATAAATATATTAAATTTTTAGGACCAGTATCAATTTGGGGCACTGGGGATCTGACCGAAAAATCCAGTAACACTGGTGCGGATCCGGAACACACGACAACACATGCCCCAAACCGTCGCCTACGAGATTAGCTGCCAGATTGTGTTTACCATAGGTCAATCTCGTTTTTGGGGTGAATGAGCAGCAGATACCTTTTTTTGTCAGTACACACCCCGGAAATACGCCTGACGTCACCATGTTCGGTGATTTCCTGAAAACGATGCGATCGAAGTATTGGATATTGAACGACAGTGCTCGCCACAAGATCGTAATTGTGGATCAGGCGAGTAGTCGAATGGCTACGGCTTTTTTTGGTTTCCAAAGTCGAGTTACCAAATCTATTTACCAAATCCTCTGCAGTATTCACAAGTTTTTTATAAGCTCTTTATCTGTTTTTTCTTTTTCATTCCGATGTTGCTTTTCTATCCGACGATGCATTCCATGCTTTTCCTGAGTGAATATATATACACATAATGCTACCAATACCAACCTAAATTGGAAGAAGTAAGAAACCAGACATAGCACCCGCCAGTCTCAAGATAAAAGCAAAGAAAAGAGAAGAAGTCAACAATCCAGCTAAAGCAACAAACCATAGCCCTCTAAACTTAAACTGGGCCTCCCTGTAAATCTCTGGATGTTTAATATCAAAGAAACTATTAAGAATTGTAACATCACCTACAGACATAGCAGCAATAATTGATATCATAGCAAACCATCGTACTTAGGTAACAATAAATCCTATGAATGGACCTACTATTCTACTTACAAAAACATATTCTCCTCCTGAAGAATGTATTGCAGAAGCAAGAACAGCATAACAGAGAGCAATAAAGAGAACAGGAATCGCTGCTAGCGTGTAAGAGAATATAACAGATGATCCACAACCGGTACTTTATCCTGTATCAAAACATCAGACTACGAGAGTTTTTAACGAGAGTTTTGGAAAACGCGAGAGCAGAATTCACCCTAACATGCATAGCACACAACATGAAGAGAATACTGAAACTAAAAAGCCAAATCAAGTATATTGAAACGAATATTGTTGAAAATAGACGTCATAATCACAACTCCACTCAAGAAACTATGCGAAAAACTAAGAAAGCATGGTCTAACTTCTTGTGTTCCATAAGCGAAAGTTTAAGACATAATCCAACTATTCAACACCATTGAACCCAGTTGAACCCAGTTGTGGGACAGGCTCTTCATTGTGGGGTGTGACGTAGTTGGGGCTTTTCAAAATATAATGAGGTGAAAAATCACTGGTTTTTTAGATAGTGTCTTACGCAGTAATCAATGTTATAAAAGGAGCACCAGATTATGAAAAACTATATTCAAAAAATCATACAACACGAAAACCTCGCAAAAAACGAGGCAGAAGATGCGATGCATAAGATATTCACCGAGGCTACTGATGCGCAGATCTCAGCTTTTCTCATTGCCCTTGTAATGAAGGGCGAAACCACTCAGGAGATAGCAGGACTTGCAGAAGTTATGAGAAAAGCAGCAATGACCATACGCCCAGACGTTAAAGGGACGCTCATAGACACCTGTGGTACTGGCGGCGATTCACAGGGTACTATTAATATCAGTACTGCTGCTGCCATAATCACTGCTTCGGCAGGTATACCTGTAGCCAAGCATGGCAATTATTCCATCACCTCAAAATCTGGTAGTGCAGACCTGCTCAAAACAATGGGCGTAACTATTGACCTGCCACCTGAAAGAGTACAGCAGAGTATTGAAAAAACAGGAATCGGTTTCATGCTTGCACCAGTATTTCATCCTTCAATGAAACGAGTAGCAGGGTTACGAAAAGAAATTGGTGTACGAACCGTGTTCAATATTCTTGGTCCACTGACAAACCCGGCAGGTGCTAAAGCACAATTGATCGGATGCTTCAGTCAAAAGCTTTGTGAAACTCTTGCAACATCACTGGATGTTCTTGGAACAGAGAGAGCCATGGTAGTACACGGGGAAGGACTTGATGAAATTACCACCACAGGTACTACAAACATCACAGAACTTAATAACGGAAAGATCGCAAGCTACACACTAATTCCGGAAGAGCTTGGAATACAGCGAGCTCGAATCAAAGACATTCAGGGTGGTACGCCTCTCGATAACTCAAAAGACATCATCAGGGTGCTTCTTGGGGAGCGTGGAGCAAAACGCGACATTATAGCTTTAAACGCAGCAGCTTCAATTATGCTGGGTGGAAAAGCAGAAAACTTCAGAGAAGGTCTTGTTATTGCAGAAAACACCATTGATAGCGGCAGATCCTTGAAAAAACTGAAAGATTTTGTCAAAGAGGCTGGAGATCCTGCCGTACTCGAGGTTTTAATTGATGACGGTTCGTGTTAAAATCTGCGGAAACAAAAACATGAGTGAATTAAAACTTGCAATCGATGCTGGTTGTGACGCTGTGGGATTTATTACAGAGGTCCCTGTAAATACACCTCGTAATATCACCCTTAAAACTGCTTCGGAATTGATAAAAAAGGTTCCACCTTTTATCGACAGCGTGCTTGTTATCATGCCTGAGACTGCAGAAAGGGTCTTTGAAATGGCATACACAGCTCACCCAAACGTCATCCAGCTTCACAATTTCACCTCATACAAACTACTTGAGGAGATACAGAGCATCAGAGCACAGGGTATAAACATTATACAAACAGTAGCTATCCCGGAGCAGGCAATCGACCATATCAACAACTTTCATAAGCACATTGAGAACCTATCAAAGTACGTGGATGCTGTGCTCCTAGATACCAAGATCAGTAAGCGAAGTGGCGGCACAGGCAAAACCCATAACTGGCAGATAAGCAGAAATATTACAGAAAAGTCGTCCTTGCCAGTAATTCTTGCAGGAGGGTTAAACCATCAAAATGTGGAAGATGCAGTAAGAATCGTAAAACCTTTTGTAGTTGATACAGCATCCGGTGTTGAAACCGAGGGAGCAAAAGATGAATATAAGGTTAGAATGTTTATTTACCGTGCAAAATGTAGATTGGAGGAATCAGTAAAAAATGTATGATGTTGTAATTATTGGAGCAGGTCCAGCAGGTATTACAGCCGGAATCTATGCAAAACGAGCTATGTTAAATACCATGCTTGTTGAAAAACTCGGTTGCGGCGGGCAGATTGCCCTCACCGATGTGATAGAAAACTATCCAGGATTTTCTAAGATCACTGGACCGGAGTTAATTCAGAAATTTGAAGAGCATGTGGCAGGGCTTGGGCTTGAAATAACCTATGCAGAAATAGAAAAAATTGAAGATTCCGGTGATGTTAAAATACTTCACACAACCGATGGTGAGAATATTTCGACACGTTCTGTTATTATTGCCACAGGAGCTCATCCAAGCAAACTTGGTGTTCCTGGCGAGACTGCATACACCGGGCGCGGAGTGTCATATTGTGCCACCTGTGATGGGTTTTTTTTCACAGGCAAGGATGTTGCTTTAGTAGGTGGCGGCGGCACTGCAATTACAGAAGCGATATTTCTTGCAAAAATGGTAAGCAGAGTGTATGTGATTCACAGAAGAGATGCACTTCGGGCTGATAAAATATTGCAGGAACGTGCTTTCAACAATCCAAAGATAGAGTTTGTATGGAACAGTGTGGTTGAAGAAATAAAAGGTAGAAAAACCGTAAACACGGTTGTTGTAAAGAACGTTAAAACCGAAAAGCTTCAAGAAATTACAGTTGGTGGTGTGTTTGTTTTTGTAGGCTTAAAACCAAACACTGATTTTATTGATTGCCAGAAGGACGAGCGCGGTTTTATTAAAACAGATGTGAATCTTGCAACAAGTATGAGTGGTGTGTTTGCAGCAGGGGACTGCCGGGATAAACCACTTCGACAGGTAGTAACAGCAGCGGGTGATGGTGCCATTGCACCAGCATCTGTTGAAAAATATCTTGAATCAATGCGGCATTGAATCTAAACATCTCTCGGATCTGTAATTTCTCCAGTGAGCGCTGTTGCTGCTGCTGTTGCCGGTGACGAGAGATAAACGAAGGATTCAGCACTTCCCTGTCTACCTTTAAAATTGCGATTAGAGGTTGAAAGTGTCACTTCTCCAGCTCCAAGCAGTCCAAAAGAGCCGCCCATGCAGGGCCCACAACATGGTGATTCAACGATTGCTCCTGCTTTTATGAACTGTTTGATATAACCTGCTTTAAGAGCTTTTAAATACTCGGTTCTGGATGCAGGTATTACAAGCAGTCTCACTCCTTTTGCAACTGGCTCATCCCTCATAATCCTTGCTGCAATTTCAAGGTCTTCAAATCTCCCGTTGGTGCACGAGCCAATAAAGATCTGGTTGACCTCTGTGCCCGCAACTTCCTGCACCGGTTTTACATTATCGACATTATGGGGGCACGCAACCATTGGATCAAGATTGCTAACGTCATAATGTTTTATTTTATAATCGGAATCATCATCACTTCTCCAGTATGAATCAAGTTTGAAGTCTAAAATCCGCTCCTTGATGTATGCTTCAGTGGTTTTGTCAGCTTCTATGATGCCTGCCTTGCCGCCCATCTCAATTGCCATATTTGAGACGGTCATTCGTTCAGAGATGTTCATATTTCGAACAGTTGAACCTGCAAACTCGCAAGCCATATACCTGCCCCCTTCTGCAGAGACATCACCGATTATATGGAGAATAACGTCCTTGGAGCACACGTGAGCTTGCAGTGCCCCATCAATTACCAATCGAAGGGTTTCCGGCACTTTAAACCAGAGCTTTCCTGTGGCAAAGACTGCTGCCATATCGGTACTGCCAATGCCGGTTGAGAATGCCCCGAGTGCCCCATACGTGCAGGTATGAGAGTCGGAACCTACAACAAGTTCCCCTGGCTCTACATGCCCCTTTTCAGGGATCACCTGGTGGCACACCCCTTCAAATATGTCGTAGTTGAGTATGTTTTGCTCCTTTGCAAACTTTCGAAGCAGTATCTGGTTTTCTGCTGCACTTGGGGAATCAGCGGGTGACTGATGGTCAAAGACCATTACAATCTTGCTTGCATCCCACACACGAGGATTCTCTTTATTATGCATGATTTCATAAAAACCCTGTAATGCAAGAGGGCCAGTAATATCGTGCGTCATTGCACAATCAATATCTGCAAGCACAAAATCACCAGCTTTAACATTCTTACCAGAAGCTTTTGAAAAAATTTTCTCTTTTGTTTATTCCTGTTAATAATATTTTTCTAATCTCAAGGTAACTCACAAATAATGATTTACCCTGAAACCGTATCATTTTACGATGCAAAAGATAAAATACAGGATCAAGTATTGACAGATGATATTTATGACTTTGTTACAGCCAATACTTGTAACCTGTGGTCTGCCTTATGCTAATGGCAAGTGCCATATTGGACATCTCCGCACTTATGTACCTGCTGACATCTTTGCACGATCCCTGCGCAAACAGGGTCAAGAGGTGGTGTTCGTGTGTGGTTCTGATGCGCATGGCACGCCTGTCATGGTGAATGCTGAAGAGCAAGGCACAACCCCGGAAGAACTTGCGAAAAAATACCACGCGCACTTTGATGAAATATTCAAAAAGATGGACGTTGAATTTGACTATTTTGGAAGCACAGACTCGCAATCAAACCACAACAGAACTCTTTCAATAGTAAACGCTCTTATCAAATCCGGATACGTATATTCAATGAAGATTGATCTTGCTTACTGTCCAAAATGCAGCCGTTTTCTTCCGGATAGGTACGTTGAAGGTATATGCCCCCATTGCGGCTCTCATGCCCGTGGTGATGAATGCGACCAGGGCTGTGGTAAACACCTTGAACCTGGTGAGATAAAAAATGCTGTGTGTAATAGTTGTGGAACTGAAGCAGAGTACCGCAGTCAAGAGCACTTCTTCTTTAAGCTTTCCTCTTTCAAAGACTTCCTGCTTGACTATTTACCAGATCTCGGAGGCACTACTAATGCACGCAACTACGCTATTAAATGGGTGAATAATGAACTCAGGGATTGGTGTATCACAAGGAATATGGAATGGGGGGTGTCTTTTCCAGATCATGAAGATCTTGTCGTGTATGTGTGGGTGGATGCTCCGATTGGATATATCTCGTTTACCGAGGAATGGGCAAAAAGAGAGGGTAAAAACTGGGAAGACGTCTGGCGTTCTGATTCGCGTATTATTCATTTCATCGGGCTTGACATAGTATACCACCACTGTATCTTCTGGCCTGCAATGCTGAAAGGTGCAGGTTACACACTCCCTTCTTCGATTGTCGCATCCGGAATGGTGAAGATTGAAGACCGAAAATTCTCAAAGAGTCGTGGATATGTATTATGGGTTGATGAGGATTATTTTGGTCATGGCTTCCATCCGGACATCCTGCGATATTATCTCGCAAGCTACACCTCACACACCAAGGATCTTAATTTTTCCTGGGAAATGTTTCAACAGAAAACTAACAGTGAACTGGCAGGCTCGTTTGGAAACTTCCTGTACCGTACATTATCATTTGCTTATAAAAATTTTGAGGGAGTTCCGGATGCAAAAGTAAGTTCTGAAACGATGAACGAAATAAAGAGAGCGATTGATGCAAATACGGCAAGTATTAATAATTATGAATTCAAGCAGGCAGCAGATCATGCCATGTTACTTGCTGATTTTGGCAACACGTACTTCCAATCAAGGGAACCCTGGAAACTGATAAAAACAGACAAAAATAAATGTGCGGAAGTGCTTAAGAATTCTCTACAGATCGCAAAAGCTCTTATTATATTATTTGAGCCGGTTATGCCAGGTCTCATGGAAACTGCATGGAAACAATTGGGTTTTACAGGTAATATTCACACTGTATCATACAGGGAAGCATTTATAGAGCTTGAAAATGGCAAAAAACTGCCAAAACCAGGAATTATTATTAGCAAAATTGAAAACAGCAAAATTGAGGAAATGGAGGCTCTGTTAACTGAAAGGATTGGTGGAACACTGGAAAAAGAGACAGAAGCACAACGAGCAAATGAAACGGTGTGATGTCGCGAACAGGTGTGTTATGGATGCAATGATTGGTCTTGCAAAGTCTTTTGAACCATATCATCATTAAATTGTAGTAGTAAAGGAGGGTATTCTATGAACATCATCAAAAACGTAGAGATTACGAATTATAAAGGCATCGAGGAGACGCAGTTTTCATGCGGTTCTATAAATATTATAGTAGGTCCGAACAACACAGGAAAATCTTCTATCTTAGAATCGATATGGATGGCGGTCGCTTCTTTAAACGACTTTGAAGATAATCTTGAGACCCACTTAACAGATATTACCGAAACTGAAGATATTAGACATTTGATACGCCAGGGCAAACAGAAATCGACTGTAGCATTAGAAATTTTTGAAAATGATAAAATAACACTGGATTTACTATATTCAAAAAAAAACTATCCTGAAGAAGTTGCTGAGTTTTTTTTAACTTTTATAAATAGAACTCCAAAATTTGATGATTTCTACCAGTTTAAAACTGATTTCCGCAGGAGCCTATTGGAATTACGGGTTCTTGAACGTAGGCTAGATAGGTTATCCGGAAAAACAGGATCAAAAGAGAATTTGGATAAGGTGCTGAAAAGAGTCTCCGAAAACATTGAATCTGCTATTGAAGAATATAAAAGCAGGTTAATCGAATCCGAAAAGATATTCTTAATCTCGAACCTGAACAACAATCTGATCAGCATACGTGCAGTAATGGATGGCAATGCTGATAGACTTTCTATCTTTAACGAAGAGAGCCCCTCAATCCAAAAGATTCCTATGATTATCAGTTCCCCTCACATTGGTAAGGATGTGTCTGAAATTTATAAAAAATTAGTAAATACAAAAAAACTGGCAGAGGTACTTGACATACTGAAAAATAAAATGCCATATTTTGAAGATATTAGAGAGGCAGATGGCGACTTGCTTGTTTTGCTTGAAAATCTGGATGAACCGCTGCCGCTATCTTCCATGGGAGACGGTTTCAAAGCTCTTTTAAAGCTCGTCTTCATGGCACCTCTGATTAAAAATGGAATCGCCCTATTTGAAGAGCCCGAAACATCAATGCATCCGGGATATCTAAATATTTTGGCAAAAGAAATACTATCAAGCTCTGAATATTCTCAAATTTTTATATCCACTCACAGTTTGGAACTGATAGAGTATCTGCTGGAAAAGGCTAAGAAATCTGGCAAGATTGAATCTATAAAGATTTTAAAACTGCGCAGGTTAACAGAAGGATACATCGAAAGAGAAATCTTCTCAGGAAAAGAGGCAGCTGAAGAAATTGAAATGATTAAAACCGACCTCCGGGGGTTCTAATCTGAATATAATCCTGTGTGAAGGAAAAAACGATACATGGTTCTTTGATGAAATCATAAAAGAACATCTGGTCGATCATATATATACTATACCAGATGGAGACATAAACATAAGTAAACTTCAGAGGCTTCTTGAAAGGAGTTGTTTTAATTTTATAAAAACTCGATATACCCTGATTATATTTGGGGATAACGGCAGATGGGATACAATCAAGAAAGCTCTGGAAAGAGTCGTTGTTGACACTCTTGGAAAAGTTGTGGATGATATCCACATAACCGTTATTCTTGACGACGACGGTGTAGGATACTCCGGGCTGAAAAAAGGCGTTTCAAATACATTAAAATCTATTTCAAGGGATAAATCGAAATTCACCAACAAGCTTCCCACTCTTGAAGAATACGGCGATTCTTTCACCTTGAACCATCCAAGAGGGAGGGGAGTCATTGAAGTGCAGCTTTTAACTGTTCCAGAAAGCTTGGAGACGCAGGTTGCAAGAAGGTGCATTGAGGTCAAATGCCCAAACAACACTAAGATGTCAAAAAATGAATCACATTACGCTCTTGATTTCTTAGCAAGAGAATATTACGATGGCAATAAGGAAAAATTGATCAGAAAAACGTCTGCACTGCTTAAAGATGAAGTATGGGTCACAGATATTATAGAACGCGCAACATCGTGATCGTCTCCTGAAGTAAAGACCATTGTTGAGATATTTTAAGAAAAAATTGAGTACGGTCAAATTGCAGCAGGGCGTGTTTCGCGTGCCGTCAAACGACTGCATAAACCGTACCAGTTCCTCGAGCTTAAACCACGAAAAGAAGCTCGTAACGAACTAAGTAGAGGTAGAGTATCTGCTTAAGGTAGTGGTATTACCCTATAAACCACTTTCACTCAACACTTTCCTTTCGCTCAGGCCAAAATTCGTATAGTTGCAAAGATGCGAACTATTTTATTATTTTAACTATTTGTTATAAAAAACCGCTTAGTTTAAGAAGAGTGTACTTTTTTAGTAGAATGATGAATGGTTATGACCAGTTATTAGAAGAAGTTATTGATACTGATATATGTGTTTCATGTGGGAACTGTGCAGCAGTATGCCCCCTGCAATATATTTCTATCGTAGATAACAAGCCAGTGCAGGATACGCAAAATAAGAGTGAGATTGAATCAAGAAGTGGCCTTGCATGCAATGATTGCAATATTTGTGTAATGTCCTGCCCACGCATAGAGCCATCCTACTTCTGGCAGAAAAAGGAGCTTGAAAGAGCGAAGTACGATGGTAAACCAAAAGCAGCACGCACTACCTACCAGCCGATAAAAAAGGTGTGCCAGGATGGTGGAGTAGTAACAACAATATTCAAGTATCTACTTGATAATAATCTTGTGGATGGAGTCGTAGTTTCTCAATACAATGAAAACTGTGCCCCGGTTCCGGTAGTAGTAGCAACAGAAGAAGAACTTCTAAGTGCTGCAGGTTCACGTTACACAGTATCTTCAATCTACTCACCACTCGCAGACCTCAAAAAATTGAAAGATAAAGGTTATGAAAGACTTGCAATTGTAGGCACTCCCTGCCAGATATATGCGCTACGCAAAACGCAGGCAATATACAACAGGCGTAATATGCTAATACCACATAATATTATCACCTTTGCAGTAGGGCTATTCTGTAAAGGACAGTTCGATGACCAAATACTCCGGAGTATAGACATAGATAAAGCAGGTGTTACAGGCTTCGATGTTAAATGTTAAGAAAGAGGGAATGATTATCTCTTTTAAAGATGGTAGAAAGAAGGTCATCACTCATGAAGAGCTGGATAAATACACCAGGGCTGGATGCGGTGTATGCCCTGATTTTACTTCGGTCTATGCAGACATTTCAGTTGGCAGCGAAGGCTCACCTCAAGGATGGTCAACAGTTATTGCACGCACAGAACAAGGTAAGCAGTTATACCAGATGCTTCTGGATAAAGAATTGATAGAGAGTGCGGAAGTGGATGAAAAAGGGCATGATTCGATAGAGCGAACGCTTCGTCAGAAAGAAGAAAGATCGAGGGTTAATATAGAGAAGATGCTGGGAGAAACATCAAAGGTTTTACCATGAACTAATAAAACG
>RXIJ01000093.1 GCA_004212095.1 Methanosarcinales archaeon
TAGAAGTATTTGCGGTTGTTGATCGTCTTGAACTTGAAATGTATATATGTATTTAGACCTTACATAAAATAGGTCGCAGGGCAGCGATTCGGTCAGGATTTTATAAAGTCCGGTTAGAGAGCGTATTCAATCGATTAAACACTTTCTATCGCATCTTTCAGCGTAAATTTTCCAAGATACAGTGCTGTACCGACAACTGCACCAGTTGCACCAATCTGTTTCAATGTTTTAAGATCTTGAATGGTTGTAATCCCGCCAGAGGCAATAACCGGTATATTAACTGCTTTCACAAGCTCTGCTGTTGGTGCAGGTGCAATTCCTTGTAGCAATCCCTCAGTGTCTATATTGGTGAAGAGTATGCTTCCGGCACCAAGACTCTCAAATTTCCTGCCATAATCAGACGGTGTGCCTTCTGTCACCTGCTTCCATCCATGAGTTGTAACTCTGCCATTTACTGCATCAAGAGCCACTGTTATGTGTTCTCTTCCAAATTCACTGACAAGTTCTGTCACAAACTCCGGATGTTGTACTGCAGCAGTTCCAATGATCACTCGTTTAACCCCCATATCAAGAAGGTCTACAACATCTTCTCTTGTGCGAATGCCCCCTCCTACCTGTATTTCTACACTGGCACTCGTTACAATCTCTTTAATAACACCAGCATTTATACGCACGCCATTGATTGCACCATCAAGATCCACCAGGTGTAGTATGCTAGAACCTTCATCAACCCATTTCAGTGCTACACCAACAGGGTCTGCAAGTGACACCTGTTCTGTGCCGGGCACACCCTGTACGAGCTGGACACATCGTCCATCCTTCAAATCAACAGCAGGTATTACGCTAAACATATATTACCTCCTCAGTACCTCGATCTTGCCATTCTTTGTTCCAACATACACTTCGTTTACAAAACTGAAGATGCCGTGCTCCATCACACCAGTGCAGCATGACAACTCTACTTCGAGTTTCTCCGGAAAATCAATAACTCCAAAATCAACATCAACGATGAAGTTGCCATGATCTGTGATCACTGGCCCATCCTTTCTAACAGCACTTCTGAGAACAGGCTTTCCGCCAATGATTTTAAGCCTCTCTCTAACAAAAGAGAGTGCAATAGGAAGTACCTCTACTGCCACAGAATAGTTCAGGTGGTCGGTAAGTTTTTCATCATCCACTACAATCACATACCGCTTTGAAGACTGTGCAATAATCTTTTCAAGCATGTGTGCTCCACCACCACCTTTGATGACATTTAGTTTCTTATCTACCTGATCAGAACCATCAATAGAAATGTCAAGTAATGGATGCTCATCCAATGAGGTAAGAGGTATTCCACATTCAATGGCAAGAAAACGTGATTGGTGGGATGTAGGTACGCCAAGGATCTTAAAATCCGTTTTAATCATTTGCCCAAGCTCTTTAATCGCATAGGCAGTAGTTGAACCTGTACCAAGACCCACAATATCGCCATCATTAACAAGATGTGCTGCATATTCTCCAGCAATCTGTTTTGCATGATTGCCTGTAAGATTTCGCTCAATCGACATTTAGGGATGCTCACACACATCAAAAACAGATAAAGGTTATGCAAATCCTGGTTGTGGGACAGAATTAAATCGTGTACTTGTCAGAGTACTGTGTGGTCAGTATCCTTTAAGCATCGGACGGTGTGGGTCGAAGTTACTGAATTTAACCGCTGAGAACACATAGGGTGCAGAGAAAATAGGTGCCTTTCCAGTTCTTCCTACTTCCCAACGGTTGAGAAAACATATCTCACGAAATTACAGAAAGTATTGTAGAATGAGGCATAGTTTATTTTTGTCCCACAGTTGTGCAGAACACAATATTTAATAAGGGTACGATGCATTCACTTAAGTGGTGTCCCGATAGGGTAGCGGATATCCTCGAAGCTTGCGGAGCCTCAGACCCGGGTTCAAGTCCCGGTCGGGACATTGTCTTAAAAAAGGTTGTAATCATGGAATTTCCACCAAATATTGACATCGTAGAGAGTGACTTTCCCAAAGCATGGGCAAAACTTGTAATAAAAATAATGATCTCAGGAATGGTGCTTACAACAGAGTATGGAAACAAATCGAAGGATGTTTGCAGTCGCATCACTCTTAACGGTGGTGCTGTAAACCAGATACTAAAAAGAGAGATGCATCCACAAGAACCTTTTGGGAAAATTCGTACAGGTGAATACCTAAAGCAATACACCAGGGACTACGACTGGAAGGCTCAAGGATTTGAATATACATACATGGATCGCCTCGTAAATTATAATGGAAGCATTGATCAACTTGCAGCACTCAAACAGAAGATTAAGAAGGGAATAACACGGAGAGCCCAGGCAATCACATGGCTGCCAGGGCAAGATGTTAACACAGAACATCCGCCATGTCTCCAGAGAATCTGGATTCGTCCACTCAGCGAAAGTACCTGTGAAGTGCATCTTTCATGGAGAAGCCGTGATGCATATTCTGCATGGTCATCCAATATTTGTGGCATCGTCGATATGTTATATCGCGAGGTTTTGGATGACATGAAAATTGTAAAATTCGTGGATGTGTGTGATAGTGCTCATATCTATGACACTGATTGGGATGCAGCAAACAAAGTGCGCCTTCCATAAAATAAGATGTGGCATCCGCGCACGAATAACTTGAATCTTTAAAACAGCTTTTTTACCAACAGTATATACACTGTGGCAGCCATGCCAGTTTTCATTTAATTTTGTAAAGATGAAATTTGACAAGCAGACAAGACAAGCTGCTAAATGATGTACTTCTTGTTCCGGTCGGACCGATTAACCATCATAAGGATTTCAACATCCGGGCGCACATTTTCTTATGTGTTGTGGGTATGATTTTCTACAGGTATCTGGCATGGAAATGCAAACATCTTCGATTGAGCATTACGCAGCTTGTTGATGAGTTGGATGGGATACGTCTTGCTCTTGTGCAGGAGAAGACTGGGAGGAATGTTGAGATGGTGGTTGAAGAAATGGGTGCGAAACAGGCTCGATTATTTTCTCTGCTGGATCTGGGAAAATTTATGTGAAGTTGGGGAAATCGGTGGCAAGGGGGTTTATGTTTTGATAGGTCATACAGCGACTGGATTGGCTGATGGTGTTTTTTGGGGTATGTTTGAAAGTCAAGTTAGTGATTGTTTTTCACAATTAGGGCATATTTTCCATAATTTGTACAATTGATTTGAGTTTTGGGACGACCTGCTATGGCTTATTTGTATTTACTAAAGTCTATCATGATTGAATATAAGATGTTTTTATGATATACAGATACAATAAATCCATCAAATGTGATTGCGCTTGTTATGGGAGTGGAAGGGGTGGATTTTCTGGGAGCGGTGAAGAGGTTGAGTGTAAAATCAATAATGCTCCCTGATATACTCATAAGCCTTATCAAACAACTCTTGCTCTTTGTGTAATTTATACTGCAACAATGTTTTACGCAAAGCCTTTTGAATCTGCCGCTCTCCTGTTTTTGTCCATTGCCAGCCATCAAATCGAGTATATTTCACTACACTATCAATATCATTAACAACTCTTTCAACAATTGCAGGAGTTGTTTCAACTTTACATTCAAGGAACAATTTGGTCAATGATTCTTTTGTATCATCAACGGGAATTGCCTCTGTTTCTCTTTCCAACTGGACAGTTTCGCGAGCGAGTTCTAATAGGCTTTTTAGGAACTCTATGCTATGAATGGTGTTCTTGTAGTGCATTTCTTTTAATTTTTCCAGTCTTTCCCCAAGTTCCTGGAATCTTGGATCATCGATATTGACATGTAATCTCCATTCAATCTTAACAGCAAGTTTTTTTGCTTTGTCGTTTGCTTCGTTTTCAGAAATGTGCTCAAGAATACTTGCATCCATTACGAGTGTTTCAAGATCATCTCTTATTGTCTGGACAATAACATTTTCATGAACTAATTTTAGTGTCTTGCCACCAAGCGCATGCCAGATAAGTTTTCCATTTCCACTTGGCGGCTTTATGGATTCATAGACTTGTGTAAGCCACTTGTAATCGCTTTCATATTCACTTAAGAGTGGATCAGGGGAAATTGCTTCCCAGTGATTTGACAAATATGAATAATCAGCTGCAAACATGTCCCTTTCTTCATCAGTTCTTAGACAATCCTGCGCTGCGAGTAAACCTTCGTAACCGTCGATATCCCGATCAACACCTGTGAAGTGCTCAAGACATCGTTCCATGGCTCTTGGTAATTCCTGTTTTAATATTTCAATGTTAGAAACGACGGTTTTCATATCTTCGACATCAAAATTCAGGGCACTTGCGACATTGTCAAATATGCCAAGATAATCGACAACCAGACCATGATTCTTGTTTGGATATGGTCTGTTTACTCTACAGATTGCCTGTAATAGTGTATGGTCTTTCATCGGTTTATCTAAGTACATCACTTGATTGACGGGTGCATCAAATCC